>JAYVBN010000351.1:0-13381 GCA_043750455.1 Bacteroidia bacterium
AGGCAGTAGGCAATAAGCAGTGGGCAAATTGCCTACTGCGATTGCCTATTGCCTACTTTTACACTAAGAATTTAGACTTTATAGACAGACACTAAATAAACTATTTGTCAGAATCCTTTTCGTAGATAACTACACCATTTGCAACAAACTCAATTTCTTCTTTTGGCGTCACAATAGCATCAATTTCCGCCTGGGTTTTTCCTGCATCTTCTGCGAAATGGCGTAATGTGGGCACATCCGTAATTTTGCGCTTGGCTACTCCGGAAAACACAACTTCCTTACCATCTGCACCATCTAATGGTACGAAGAAACCATAGTTTTTAAATGTAACACGTGTTGCTACTCCGTTCTCATCCTGCACAGTCATCCAACATCCTTTCTTAGCACATGTTTTTTCAATTTTACCTTTCAGCGTAAGTGTAACAGAATCTTTACCTTCTACCTGTGCAGTAAGAATGACCAGAGCTGCGGCATCATTTGTTAAAATGGGGTCTCCGTATGCATTAAAGACAGGTTCTTTTTTGGATTGACATGCAACCAAGGTTGATACTAAAAAAATCAAAATAAGTTGTTTCATTACCTTTAGTGTTATAGTTGAACCTCAAAAGTAATAAAATGAAATCTAAATCTACACAGTCATCCTAAAAATCGAATTCTCTTAAAGGGGGGGCTAAAATTGAAATTTCCTCTTATCATTTCCCCTTGCCTGCCACGCGCTTCGCGTGAGCCTGCCACGCGCTTCGCGTGGGGGTGAAACGGGCCTGCCAAGCCAACGGCATGGAATAAAGTTAAAAAAAGACATAATTGAATTTTTAGACCCCCCTTAAGTGGACAGTCACATTATGGTTCATTTATTCCAGAGAGTGCAAGTCTCTCATTGGCAAGTTGGTGAAGCCAATTAGTCCCGCTAAAGCTGGATGTTCGATAAGTCGCAAGCCTGCCCCGCTTTTTAGCGGTGGGTGGTTTGCTGTGTGATTATCTTTATAAGTCTCGGAGTCAAAGCCAAGAATTGAAAGATCAGCATCTGTAAATAAATTTGTCTCCGAGTCACTCGGCTCATGTTTTTTTGTTGCAAGGATCAATTTTTCGCAAGAAGTTATCAACTTCTCAGGAAATGAAATGTTCGTTAGTCTTTTGATTGCCATTTCAGCACTCCGTTCTTCGTTATTACCTTTCAAACTGTTATAAATTAAGTCGTGGTAAGCAATAGCGAATATGATTGTGTCCCAATTGTCAAACTTGTCTTTATATATTTTTAACTCAGTCAGCATGGAATTTAAGTGAGTAATATTGTGATAATGTCTGTCGGACTTGGAATAATTCTTTTCGACCTCATTCCACAGTGCAAGCTGTTGTTCACTGTCTGTCGTGTAATTTTTCAGACTCTCAATAAATTCTTGCTTAATCATTTGTCTGTCGTCTGTGTCGTCCCTGAAAAATGGCTGGCAACGTTTATGTATGGAACGTGCCTGGGTTTACGAAGCTGCGTCCTGTCCCACTGCCTGCCCCGAGCTTCGCGGGGTGACCGAGCGAAATCAGGAAAACCAAACTACAAACTTGCACTGCACCCCAGCCATGTTTTATACATTTTGTTGTGTACAGTGCCCGTCAACCCAATAGTTCCTTAACTTCTTTCTCAAGATCGGGAAGATTTCTTATTATGATTCCCCAAAGTATGTCCTCCGAAACGGAGTCATATCCGTGAATTATTCTATTTCTTGTGTCGACAATTTTTCTCGTGTGACTTATCTTAATGTTTGGATCAACTTTAAGAATTCTGCTCATTGCTTCTCCAATGATCTCAATATTTCGTTCAACCGCTCTTTTAGTTTCTAGATCTTTTTAAAAGTCCTTAAAATTCTTTATTTCTGGTATGAATGAGTTGATTTCTATGATCGCTTGTTCGATGTCCTTTAACCATGTCTTTACTTCATTGTCCATAGATGAGAACTTTTGATTTATCAATATTCTCTCTAAGGAATGGGTTCTTGATTGCTTTATTCTCCAAGAGGTCAATAGATCGGTTTAGAATTCTTTCGAGTTCAAATTTTAAGTCAAAATAGTTGTCAGTGTACTCAATTGGGTCATTTGTTTCAAAGTCGACCATTAAGTCAATGTCACTTTCCTTAGAAAATTCTGTTGAATTAACAGAGCCGAATGAGTACAGGCTTTTAACTTTATAATTTTTACAAAGTCTCTGTATCTGATCTTTATATGTTTCGATAAGTCCCATCTCCCAAATTTAACAATTTTCCTCGTTCCTGAATTTTGGCGGGTCGTGAAGCACAACTTGCGGTATGGTTTTTTTCATCATTCACCACTGATGATCTTGTTTGAATGGTATTGACCTTATCATTCAATTCTTTGGCCACCTCGTCATTTATTAATCAAAACATCTCACCAATATTCAACCACACACTCCAATAGTTTTGGCTAAACCCCAAATCAACGGCTAGGTTAGTATTCGAAAATTTATTTTATAAAGTTAATATTTTTTTTAAAGGATTAAGGACAAGCGTGCCAAAGATAGACGACAGTGTCTACGATTTCCAGGTGTCCTACACCTTAAAGATGTAGGACATTTTCTCTTAACATATATAGTTCACCCGTTTTGAATAGTCTTGGTTTACTGCATCAATCTTCATCTAATCTCCCAATTTTCTATTGGCATTGAACGGTTGCGTCTATGGTTTACTTTTCGTGCAAATTCGGCAAAAGGCTGATACTTTGCTCTTCTTTATGTTACCGGTGATGTTATGCAGGTTAATCTTTTACGTCTTTCAACTTGTTCTTAAATTCTCAACAGCATACAACGGGTAAACATCAATGGCATCATACACTGAAAAATTCTCAGTAGATATTCGAACGCCTCTGTTAAGTTTTTTCTCATGTAAAAACAAAAAAAGACTTTGCATGGATCCCTTTGTTCCTGCTTTGACTTCAATGGGGATTATTTGCTGCGAAACGGGGATAACATAATCAACTTCGGCATTACTGTTTTTTGCTTCTCGGTGCCAGTAATAAAGCGAGGGATTCTGATAAATGGATTCCGACTTTATCAATTCCAAACCAACAAACTGCTCAGCAACATGTCCTTTGTTGATTGCATCGAATTTTTTGGACAACAGAAAATCAGCCAGATCAAGACCCATAATTCGTTGAAAAATCCCGGTATCATAAACAAGCATCTTTTGTTTTTGTGGATTTGCGCCTGCACCAAGAGGCACGCCATTAGACGAGCTGTGGGTAACCGGAATCACCAGACCTGCTGAAATAAGTAATTGCAAAGCCTCCTTTATCTGGTGATGCTTACTCTGCGTACTTGCTTTAGAATAAACAAACTTTTGGCCGGCCTGAGATACAACGGCCTGAAAGACTTCAGTTAATCGTGAGACCGGTGTTTTCTTTTTGTATTTGGCAAAGTCGGCCTGAATTGAAATAACTAAGTCGTCCAGTAATTGTTGGCATTGATGCAGATCACCTGTTTCGAAATAGACTGAAATTATTTCAGGCATACCACCAAGGCAAATGAACCGTTGAACCAACTCAATCAATTTAGTATGAATTACTTCATTGACGGGTTCGTTTGGATTAGCTTCTCTGACTTTTGCAAGCAGTTGATGTTCCCCTGCTCCAGCTAGAAATTCCGAAAAACTTATTGGATACATGAACATGGATCTGATGCGACCCACACCGAAGGTTGGCATTTCGGAAAGCACAAACTCTAATAATGAACCAGCAGCGATGACATGCAAACCAGGCATTTTCTCATAAAAGAAACGGAGTGAAGCTATTGCTTGCTGACATTCCTGTACTTCATCCAGAAAGAGCAACGTCTTTCCAGGTACAATACTTGTTTTATAAATGACGGCAATATTTTGACAGATAGTTGCCGGAGATAGTTCGTCTGAAAATAGGGCTTTAAGACGGGGGCTTTCTTCAAAATTGATTTCAATAAAATTATCAAATGTTTTACCAAACTCCCTGATTGTTTTTGTTTTACCAATCTGACGGGCACCTCTTACTAAAAGTGGTTTATGATTACTTTCGGATTTCCATTTTAAAAGTTCATTATCTGCTTTTCTGGCGAAATACAAGGGATTATTAATTAATACAAGGCAATAGTATCACAAAAATGGCATAAATACAACTCAATAACGAGCTATACTAGGCAATAATCCAATCCTGAAATTAACGCGATAATCGTGGCAAGAGCATTCTAAATTGTTGAATTAGTACCTTACCCTTTCTTAAAATTCATTTTCCTGAGTAAGAAATAATGGGCACCGATATCAACACCCCATTTATAGCGTCCGATGAAATCACTGAATACTCTTGTGCTGGGTGGTTCTTGCCTGAGGACATCTGATATAATTTCTGGAAATATATCATTTGCACTTATCTGATTTTCCAACAAAGTACCGTTCTCCATTGCTGATGATTTTCTCATCTTGTATTGTAAGTGTGACTTCAATGGGCTGCAAGCTTTTATTGGTAAAGATAAATTGCACAGTAGCTTTTTCTCCATCACCCTTTGCTGTCCACTGTCCTGACATTGTTCCTTTGTAAGCAGGATTTTGTTGTTTAAAAAATCCTTTCTTCTTAATGGAGGCAGTAAAGCTGCCATCTTTGCACAAGTGTATCATACTTTCTTTTGATCCACCTTCTGCCGAGGCGAATGTGACGATCAGTTTATTGGATAAAAAATCCTGCCAGTCAAAATCTTCATACGGACTTGCATTAGAAGGAGCTCCGACTGTGCTCGTCTTCATAAAGTCAGTCACCGTATTTTTAACTGATTCGTAAAACTGAATAGGAGCAATCATTAGCGTAGTAACACACGTTCCTGCCGGGCCGCACTTGGTAGCAGCAAAGCCCTTGTTTCCCTTATTTACATAATCACCTTCGGCAGTAATTTCCGACATCAACAGATCACCCTGTATAGAAGGGTTTATTGCTTTCATTCGGATACCCTGGCTTAAGTCCACACCCTTCACCCATTCATTTTTTATGGAAGCAAGATCACCATGATCGCGACCGAATACATAAATCTCTCCATAAGTAGCAGTTGTGGTGGTTAATAAAAATACCTCAGTATCTCTGGGAAGAATTCCTTCCCAACCGGTAGGTACTTTGGCAGCGAAGCCAAATTTTGGAGCATAGAGGGTTTCTCCTGCTTCGTACATTCTACCAGGCTGCAACCGGTTCTTCTTTTGGCTAATGGATTGAAAGGAGATACTTATACACAGCAGCACTAAAAAGGTATTTGCTATTTTCATATGAGATGGATAACGTTAGTTATATAAAATAAATGATGGTGCCTTTACAAAAGATCCCGTGTTTTTTATTTGAAGATTTTGTTTAAAGCCAAAAACAAATTTACTATTTCCGTATTGGTCATTTGGTACATAGGTTAATTTCATTTCGATGGTACCAAAAATAAGATTTTCGTTTCGCGTTCTAAGCCCTCCACTAAAACCCCAGTAGAGATTATTATCGGTGGCACATTGAACACAGTTGACGGCCACCAGATCCAATGCACCGAATGGAGCAAAGCGAAAACCCAGCAGTGTCCAAGGTGTGTACAAAGCAGATTCTCCATGAAGGGCTAATCGTTGGTTTGCTTTCAGGCTGTCACTGCTAAAACCTGGTATTTCAGTTTTGTTAATATTCAACCAATCAATTACCTGATGGTTCAATATCTCTGCATATGTGACAGACAATACATTTCGCTGTTTATATCGATTGAGTTGAATTAAACGTGTGTAATAAGCGGTTCCAACTTGCATAATGACATCTTCCATTCGCTCGTTTCGTAAATAGCCGCCAACCTGCGCTGTCAATCTAATGATATTTCCTTTAGGATAGGGCTTGCTATAATTTAGTTTAACGGCAGCATACGGTCTTTCAATAGTTAGCTGACGCACGTAGCCTCCAGTAATACCGAAGGTAAATCCATAAGGCACATCTTCCGTTCTTCCGAATCCAAATATATACCGCGTTTTATAAAAATTTTGGCGATAGAAAGTAAATTCGGATAAGTATCCATAAATGTTGTTGTATTTTCTTTCTGCTTTAAAATTTTCCTGATCTGGCTGATCGATGTAGAACCCGTCAAAGTATCGCACCGCAAGAAATTTTCGGTTCCGATTTGTGAATTCTTTTTTTATGCCCATGTTATAACCTATCCAGCCATCAACAACTTTATAGTCGTATTGAAGAAAGGTTGAGTCTGGTTTATTGCGTACATTTTTAGACCAATTGCGACTAACCTCACCGCCACCTGCAAGGCGAGAGTAAGGAGACACCAATGGTCGGTCTAATCTCACCATGGCCGCAAATTCATTTTCATCCCCAAGGCTAAATCCATTATCGAGTTGAGTGTATCCAAGTTCAAGATTGGTAAGACTTCCAAAAATACTACTCTTGCGATACAAGATTGAATACCCAAATTTTGGAGTTCTACCCTGATCAATCAAAGAGATAAACTCAATGCGTTGACCTCGTCCACTTACGTTGGCATCGTACATACCAATTTTTGGAGCATTTGGAAAGCTTCCACCCATCGTGGCACCCAGACTAAAGACATCACGCGTGATGACGGTAAGGTCAACAGAATCTGTTCCTTCTACTGGCGTCACAACAATTCTGCAATCGAGTATAAAGTCTTTGTCGCGAATAAATCGTTCGTTGTCGGCCAGCTCGAATGGATTGAGCGGTTTGTTTTTATTTGCAAAGAAATGTTGACGTATGGTGTTTTCACGCGTATCAACGTGAAGAAAATTGGCCACTTGGGTAACGGTCGTTGCCACTTTTTTAGCACTATCATAAATAGATTTCTCGAATCCAACACGGTCTATGTGAATGTTCCGGATTATTTTTCCGGCATACGCTGAATAAGCATCGACACTTTTTTCATTCACAATGGTATCTCCTGGGTTTGTGGAAATGAACTTCATGCCCTCATGAAAGGCTTTTTTTGTAAGAGATACTTTTTCGATCGAATCTTTTTCCTGAGCCTGGGCAATATCTGGCCGATATAATGATAGGCAGAGAATTGAATATGTGATTACTAGTAATCTCACACACCTGTTTTTTTAACGGAGATGTTTAATACAAAAAACCAAATACCCAAAGCGGTATGCGGTTTTGAAAAGAAGTTTCAATACCATCTAATGCCAAATAGCCATTTCGAATATTTTTAATTTGTTTTTCGCCTTTCGATGCTCCCCCTACTTCAAACGTCCATTTTTGATTCACCAGAAAGTCGCCTTCTGTAGGAAGGCTAACTACATAGCCTGCATTTCGTAATTGATTAAGAAAAAAGGTTTCCCTTATGCTGCCCACATCGGGTTGGTCTTTTAAGGCAAAGCTGAGGTTGGTGTTTTCGAGGTAGATTTTGTCAGGCTTTTGGAGAGCAGCTACTCCTTTCGATTGTTGATAGATTAAATTGAAGAGGCGTGCTCGCTCCAAATGGATGATGAAATTATTAATGGTATCGCGTCCCATTTTCATTTTGTTGGCCAATGACGCAATATTGGGTGTAAAGGGAACTGACTCAGAGAGTACCCCCAGAAGTTTTTTTATTTTAATCACATTACTTGCGGTGTAGCCTTCAATGGTTGCCAGATCACTTTCCAGTACAGTATTGATCACTTGGTTTAACTTGACAATAAAATCACCCGAAGATTCATGATAACTAAATGGGAAATAACCTGAATGCAAATAACTTTTGAATAGCGGTAGTACTTTTTTAGGAAACTTAAAACCGGAGGTGATTTCAGCGGAATTTTTCAGAACCTCCTGAAGCGATAAAGCAGGATAAGCTTGTTGGTGGAAAAAATCCAGATACTCACGAAACGATAAGCCCGTTAGTTCATATGATAATACTCTTCGACTCAAATCTCCTTGACCTTTTTGTATCTCCAGAGCAGAAGAAGCTGTGAAGATTACCTGTAACTTGGGGTGGCCATCGTATATATTTTTAAGTTGCTGCGACCAATGAGGGTACTTATGGATTTCGTCAATCAACAACACACGTCCATCATTTTTCTCATACTCATCGGCCAGATCAAGTAACGTATGATCGTAAAACCAGGGGTGGTCGGCCGTCACGTAAAGTCCTTTTTCTTTCAGCTTGTATTTAAGGTGCTGTAATAGAAGCGTAGTTTTACCAGTGCCCCGCAGACCTTTGATGCCCAACATGCGCTGGTTCCAATTAATAGTTTGGGCAAGCGATCGCGTAAACCGTTCATCCACGGATTGCAGCAGAGAGGCTTGAAAGGAGAAAAGACGGTCTAAACTCATTGACTTGACTTTAAGTCAAAAATAAGTAAAAAATGACTTGAACTCAAGTCATTTTTAAAAAACCCATCTGTCAGCCATGCAGCAAGGCGTAACATTGCCTCGCAATCTCCAATTCTTCATTAGTGGGTACAATCAGGATTTTCACGGGAGAGTCTTGTGTGTTGATCTCCACAACACCTTTTCCCCCTTCTTTATTTTTTCCTTCATCGAGATGAATACCCAAATACTCCATATCCTTACAGGCAAGACTTCTGGTTAAGGTGTCGTTCTCGCCAACACCTGCTGTGAACACGATAGCGTCTAAACCATTGAGGACAGCCGTGAAAGAACCAATGTATTTTTTAATATGATACGCATACATCTCGTAGGCGAGAATAGCTTCCTTATTTCCTTTTTCGTATTCACCTTTCACATCGCGCATATCGCTATAGCCGGTGAGCCCCAACATACCGCTTTTTTTATTGAGAATGTTATTCACATCGTTGAGTGAATAGCTCAGTTGATTTACTAAATGAAAAATGATCGACTGATCAATATCACCGGTTCGTGTTCCCATGATTAGTCCATTCATTGGCCCAAGTCCCATGCTGGTATCGATACAAACTCCATTATGTATTGCACACATGCTGCAACCGTTGCCCAGGTGAATGGTAATAATTTTGGAATCTTGCTTATCTAAGTAGGCGACTGCTTTTTCGGAAACATATTTGTGACTGGTGCCATGAAACCCATAGGCACGAATGCCATGTGTATCATAAAATTCTTTTGGGATGGCAATGCGATAAGCAACAGGTGGCATGGTTTGATGAAAAGCTGTATCAAACACTGCTACTTGTTTGGCAGAAGAAAAAATTTTCTCCGCCACTTCAATACCCAGATAATTAGGTGGATTGTGTAAGGGGGCCAAAGGAAATAACTTCTTGATTTTTTCCTTTACTTCTTGCGTGATGATCATGGTATCGGAAAAACTTTCACCGCCATGCACCACACGATGGCCAACGACATCAATTTCTCTTGGGTCTTTAATAACGCCAAGCTCTGGATCTGTTAATAATTTTGATACGGCTGTGAGGCCAGTAGCGTGATCTTGAATAACAAGAATTTCTTTTCTCACCTGTTCGCTTCCACGAATAAATGCCTTGTGATGAATCGAAGATCCTTCTTGACCGATACGATCAACAAGGCCAGAACAAATAACTTCGGCCTCTGGCATGCGAATGAGCTGATACTTAATGGAACTACTGCCAGAATTAATAACAAAGACATTCATATATAAAATCAAATAATTATTGTTGTGCCTGTATGGCAGTAATCACAACCGTGTTAAAAACATCATCTACGGTACATCCGCGACTCAAATCATTAACAGGCTTGTTAAGTCCTTGAAGCATTGGGCCTATAGCCAGCGCACCTGTTTCGCGCTGCACCGCTTTATACGTGTTGTTTCCTGTATTTAAGTCGGGGAAGATCAATACACTGGCCTGACCCGCCACTTCTGAGTTCGGCATTTTCTTTTTTCCTACCGAAGGATCAACAGCGGCATCGTACTGTATCGGACCCTCTACTTTCAGATCAGGGCGTTTTTGTTTTACAATCTCTGTCGCCTTTCTTACTTTATCTACATCTGCACCTTCACCCGAAGTGCCAGATGAATAGGAGAGCATGGCGATCTTCGGTTCAATGCCAAACATTTTGCTTGTCTCCGCGGAGGAGATAGCAATATCAGCGAGTTGTTCGGAAGTAGGGTTGGGATTTACCGCACAATCACCAAAAATGGAAACGCGATTGGGTAAGCACATAAAGAAAACAGAAGACACTGTCGATACGCCAGGTTTTGTTTTCACAAACTGCAAAGCGGGACGAATGGTGTGTTGTGTGGTATGCAAAGCTCCGGACACCATACCGTCTGCTTCACCTTTGTATACCATCATGGTGCCGAAGTAGGAAACATCCAGCATCAGGTCACGCGCCATTTCCATGGATAGATTTTTATGCTTCCGAAGTTCATAAAGAGTTTTAACATAATCATCGAAGCGATCGGATGAAGCCGGGTTAACGATCTTCACCTTACTTAAGTCCAATGAAAGGTTTAATCGCTTCAATGCGGGCAAAATTGTTTCCTTGTTTCCTAAAATAGTAAGTTCTACCACATTCTGTTTGATTAATGCATCGGCAGCCTGCAAAATTCGATCATCTTCTCCTTCGGGCAACACAATATGTTTCTTGCTTTCTTTGGCACGTTTCACAATCTGGTATTGAAACATGCGTGGCGTAATGTTAGTGGTGTGGAAGGAAATGATTTTCTTCTCAAGTCCTTTTACATCCACATGTTTATCAAACACGCTAATGGCCAATGCGATCTTGTCTTTATTCTCAGGCGAAATTCTGGATTGTGTATTCGCCACACGATTTACAGTTTTAAAGGTTCCGCTTTCCACAGCAAGGATTGGAATAACAGTATCTAGCCCTTCTATCAATTTGATGATTGTGGGTTCAGGCACAAGGCCGCCCGTTAGCACAATGCCTGCAACCTTCGGATAGTTTTTGGAAATATTCGCCTGTAGCGCACCAATGATGATATCACCACGGTCACCCGGTGTAACAATCAAGGTATTCTTGTTTAGACGTGTAAGGCAATTATGCAATTGCATGGCTCCTACAATAGAGTGGTCTACCTGATTGGAAAGTAAATGTTCTCCAAATAAAACTTTACCGCCTACTGAATCATGTATCTCCTGCATGGTAGGATTACCAAGGTCTTTGTGACTTGGTATGGAGGTTACAATAATTCCTTTAGGTAGTGCTTTGCTGAGTCGTGTATTGATCTCCTCTTCTTTTTCAAGATCAATTTTATTGGCGATCACTGTAAGTATCTGTACACCTTCATCTATAAAACTTTTGGTGGTGGAGACGGCAGTCTCAATAATCTCCAATACCGATTTACCTTCTCCCTTTACAATCACGGCAGCGGGTATACCCAAATTTTTGCAGATGGAAATATTTCCGTCAAACTCAACATTGGTGCTGCCACCCATAAAATCAGATCCTTCGACTACCACAAAATCGTATCGTTCCTGCAGTTTCTTAAACCGATCAATAATGGTGTCTATGATATACGCTTCCTTTCCAGCATTGATTTGTTTGACTACCTCGTTTCGGGTAAAGACAAACATATCCTCATAGGGTGCACTTAAATTGAAGTGCTTTGAAATCGTCTGAAGGTGATTGTCCTTGTCACCTTCACGACTGATGACCGGTTTGAAGTAAGCAATTTTTTCAGTTTTGCCTGCCAGTAAGTTAATCAGCCCTAGGGCAATAATGGATTTGCCAGAGTAGGGTTCGGTAGTGGTTAGATAAATGGCGTTTGTCATAGATTAGTAAAGATAGGCATAGCCTGATTATGGTGATTTGACCTGCCAAGATGGTCAGGAAATTCTTAAGAAGGAATGATAATAGTCATAGTAGTCAGTGTGTTTTTTTTACAGGATTTAGAATTTCTGGTGCAACCGATTGACAACGCGGCAACGAAAGATTAATACTGAATGTTTCGTGGCCGTTGTGGTTCATTGTGAACTTCGTGACCCCTGACCACTCCGTATTATGGAAAATAATTTTAATCTTTTTGTTTGTCCTCACCCATTAAAATTTGTCTAGTGAAAAATTCAAATCACCCCTTTCTGGCCTGCTACCATTAACACCATATTTTTTAAAATTTTGCTCCGTAGGAGCGTCCTGTTTATGGAAATGTAATTAAATTAGAAAATAACTGGCTCCATAGGAGCCTCCTAAATTGCTTTATTGAGTTGAAGGAGGCTGCTATGGAGCCAACAAACTGATGGATAACCTTACTATATCCTGGATGCTACTCCGAAGCATAATAATGTGTACAAACGGAAGTCGATTGGAGAGAATCAGTTTGATGATTTCGATCGCATCTCCGTATTTTAGTTTCCGATTCCGGCAGCTTTTGAAGGGCTTGTTTTATTTAAGAATTGTTTGATGCGAAAACGAAAGATATTATCGGTTGTATCAAAATTACCTTCGAGTGTATTCCTGGATTTTGCAACGTGTACATAAACTCCAATCGCAAGCCATAGTTAATTCTATACCCAATGCCGGTGCGAATTCTAAATCGGTTGGCAAAACGTTCTTCTACATCCTGATCCATTACTATAAATGCTTCTGCATCAAGTAGGCTGTACCACAACTTGTCACCAGCAAACATAGTAGGTTTATTCAGGGGAATAATTGTTTCAGCCCGTAAACGTGTACTCTAATATTGGTAATGATTAAACTTGGTTATAAAACTAAAACATTTATTGGCAAATAAGATACAATAATCACAGGATTTGCTGAGGAAAAGAAGCCCTTTTTCAATTGCGCTCTGGTCATTTATTATCCTGTTGCTTCGCTTTTTCTTTTGCCTTCTTATACGCTTTCTTATTTTCCTTCGACATGATCATCGTTTCTTTTAGACCATTTAACAGAGATTTTATGATCACGTTAACGAATCCTTTATTCATATCCCGCTCGATGTGAAACGAAACAACGCGAGGTGGTAAGTCTGCATCACCCGGATTACTGGAGTGTAAAACTGAATTGGCAGCAAAAGCTATAACCGCGCTTTTCCACTTGGCTTGTTCTTTATGTTCCAAGTCAATCTCAAGATCGTGATACAAAAATTTCAAAGTGCCGTTTGCTTTTGTCTGCTCCGCAAGGCCAGAGAAGGTGATTTCATCCAATATCCCTTTATTAATTTTTGCTGGCGTGTAAGCCTGTATCAACGTATTCAGATCGGGCAGATTGAATTTTTGAACGTTTGCTTCAAAACCAAATTGTGGTTTCTCGTAGCTGAACGTTAAGCTTGCTTTAAAGTGAGCCTTATTCTCAATATAAGCATCAGCACTCATCAGAAGACCCTTACTGGTAGGCCGATTGGTTATGTTTTTTAAATCCAGGGTCGCTTTGGTGATGTTAACTTTAACATACGTACTGTCGGGTTTTCGTTCTGTGTTTTCAAGATGAACATGGGTGGCCTTCACGTGTTTGATGCGCAGAGGTAAAGGAATCTTGC
>JAYVBN010000352.1:0-5903 GCA_043750455.1 Bacteroidia bacterium
AAGAATAGCTCAATCGATCCATCACATCTCCCGCTTTGTTAGCCCAGATCATAAGCACAAAATACCAAACCAGCACAGTAAAGAATACTGCAATAAGAGGAAATGCCAATGCGATTTTTACTACTGTTGGAACACCATATACTATCGAATTAAGATCACCAATGCCAATTGCTAATAAAATAAAGAAAAGCAAAAAGAAAAGTGCAGTACACCAAGAAGTGAGCCTTGCCGATAGCGGAACTTTTCGAGCAGAATTTATCTCACGCTTATAGTCCTTCCGAATAAAATATTTAATTGGCCCTCCTATCAAAGTAAGGACAATAAAAACAAGGGATACTAACAAAAGGCCAATGTGAACGGTGAAAGTATCAAGGCCAGAAACTTTATCCAAAGCGAATATGGGCAAGCCACCAATAAATAGGGTCTTAATCCTTCCATTACTTCCCTCCTTAAATTCTATCACATCTGAACAATTCTCCTTTCTGAACGTGAGCTTATCTACAGGTACCCAATAATCTACACTCTCACCCAATGTTGTTTTCAATTTGGCATCATTGGAAATACTTATTTGAGCTCGCCCAAACAGAGAAGCTACTTTTGTAAAATCATGATAAGCAAACCGATTGATGCGATACTCACCAGCAAACTTTTGTAATTCATCCAGAGAAATAGTAATGATAGGCTTCAATGGAGCTTTTTCAGGAAAGTAACGATCCATAAAGGCTTCGAGTACCTCACTTCCTGTTCTTGCGCCCTTTTCAGAATTAAAAGAAATAAACAAACCTATATTATGGGCGGGCAACAAGGCCATGTTAGAGTGAAACCAAAATGTAGCTCCCCCGTGTCCAATGACTTCTTCTCCATTCTGACTCATATCCATAAAACCATAACGCATAGGATTGACATTAGGCGAATGTCTAAACGCTGGACTTTGCATAAGCGTTGAAGTTGCACTGTCAAGAATATGTACACCTTCAAAAAATCCAGCTTGCAAATGAGCTCTCATGAAGTTTGCCATATCGGTTGCCGTTGTTGATGCCGCCCCAACAGGAGCTAAGGGAACATACTCAAATAGTTTTTCAACAAATTCACCGTTGGCATACTTATAACCTTTTGACAAACTACTCTTTAGCCTGAACGGGACAGGCTGCCGAAATGTAGTGGATGTCATCGCTAAAGGTGTAGTAATATTCTTCTCTACATAATCTAACCAATTCATTCCCGAAACTTGTTCAACAATATAAGCTGCAATTCCTGTTCCGTGATTAGAATACGAAGCCACTTCCCCTGCCGGTCTTACTCGGTAGGGTATCTCCTTTGAGAGAATCTCACCAAGGCGCTTTACTTTAGAAGAATCCTTTGCAAAAAGTCCGATTACCAAATCCTCAAAACCTGGCGTATGCGTCATCAAATGTTTAAGAGTAATTGGCTCTTTGTACGTGTATGGTATCTGGAAATCTTTGAGGTATTTATTGATATCCGCATTCAAGTCAAGTTTACCTTGCTGAACTAGTTGCATCACAGAAGTCCAGACAAACAACTTTGAAATTGATCCAATTCGGAAAAGTGTTTCATTTGCAATTACAGGGGTTTGCATTTTTACATTAGAAAAACCATAGCCCTTTGCCAACAGTATTTTTCCATTTTTAACTACGCACACTGTGGCTCCCGCAATGTGCTTGTCGCGAAGGTGCGTTTCAATAACACCGTCCATAAAGTAAAGCACGTCAAGTGAATCCAATACTGATTGGGTATAACCGAAATTACAAATCGCAAAAACGAGCAGAGGGATGAGTATTTTTTTCATGATGGAAGGGGAAATCGCTTTTTAAAGGTAATGAAAAGCAAAGTCAAAAAAATACGTGCTACTTGTCCAGCCAATCCTTAAATTCCTGAACCCTTTCCCTGGCCACAATCACATCACTGTCGTCTGAGGTTTTTAAAACGAGTTTCAGGCGGGAGTTGGTATAGCTTATCATGTCCTGAATTGAATCAGCTGCGATTAAATATTTTCTGTTGATGCGAAAGAAACGATTAGGGTTAATCACGCCATCTAACTGTTCGATAGTAAAATCTAATATATGTTTGCGTCCATCCCTTGTTTGCGCGAATGTTGTCTTTTCAAGACTAAAGAAAAAAAGTATGTCGGCTACTTCAACCGACTTTAGGTGCTCTCCTACTTTAACAACGAATCGCTCTTTATATTTTTTGGTTAGCATTTGCATGGCCAGTCCTATGCTCTCGAGCATATTATCAGGTGCAGAGTTTTTAGATCCAGCTAATTTTTGGAATTTTTGAATGGCCCTCCTCAATTCAGTTTCGTCAATTGGCTTGAGAATATAATCAATGCTATTTACTTTAAAAGCTTTTAAGGCATACTCATCATATGCTGTTGTGAAAATAACTGGAGACTTGACTTCGCATAGATCAAAGATCGAGAAGCTAATTCCATCAGCTAATTGAATGTCCATTAAAATCAGATCAGGCGATGGATTAGATTTCAGCCATTCCACTGAATTCTTTACCGTATCAATTTTTGCCAACACAACTACTCTTGGAACTATTGCCATAACCAGTTTCTCCAGGCGCTGAGCGGCTTGTGGTTCGTCTTCGATCAGTAGTATTTTCATCAACATAAATTTTATTCAAAGTTCAAGATTAAACTGTACCAATTTTGAATCTTGAATTTTTGAATGATTTACATAGGGTCATCAATCATGGGAAGCTTCACTATATACTTTCCATTAGCCTCAATTACTTCGACAGGAGTTTGGCTTAGAAATTTATAACGGTTCTTTATATTTTCAAGTCCAATACCCTGCGAAGGTTCGCCTAACGCAGTTTTACGTTGCAGGCTATTTTCCACAACAATAAATTTTTGCTGCTGCATTAACTTGATTACCAACGGGTTTTCAGAAGAGACGATGTTGTGCTTGATTGCATTTTCAATTAGCAATTGCAAAGCAAGCGGTGCCACCATTGATTGGGTCTTTGCGAGTTCAACTTCAATGTTAAGATTGTCGCCAAACCGTATCTTCTGCAAAAAGAGATATGAGTCAAGAAATTCCAATTCTTCCTTTAACGGAACAACTTCTTTTGCCTGCGTATCGAGCACATAGCGATACACCTCTGAGAGTTGCTTAATAAATTTTGCCGCCTTGTCCTGATCCTCATACACAAGGTTGGTTAATGCATTTAAACTATTGAAAAGAAAATGTGGGTTGACCTGATTTTTTAAACTGTTGTACTGAGCTGTTATACTTTCTTTTTGAAGCCGCTCTGAGTCAATAGCCGCCTGCTTCCAGTTAAGGAGGAATACCCGGCTCGTCATAAATAGGGTGATGATAAAGGTGATCGATACGGTGCCATACAACATGCCGGATATACCACCCACATACACCTTAAGACCTTTTTCAAATACCGTCACTAAAATAAAAACCACTGCAATTGTATAGACCAACATCCCCGCAATACCAACTCCAAATCTTTTAATGGGTTCTTTAGTCCAGGAAATTTTTTGATCCAGAAAATGAGACATGTATTCATTTCCGAGCCACATCGAAAGCCAAATTGCAGTTGTGAATGATGCTACTTTTACAAACCAACTAAATGAAGTGGAGCAAATATCACAAACAAAAAATGTCATGATGCATCCGCCAATAATAAGACAGATGATCAAGACAATTTTTGATTTCAAATATTGAATGAATGACATCATTTGAATAATCAATTTGAATAATTGGCTACAAGTTAATAGTTTATTGATTCACTTAGGTATTCCTACAATTGGCTTTCAACTTGATTCCCTAACCTTGAAACACAGAAGATCTCATTTACACTGCTCTTTCATTCCTTCTGCAGTTTGTCTTCCCCACCGTGGGGCAAGTGCATTTGAGTCTTTGAAAGAAGTAAACTTTTCAATTGCCTTATCCAAAGTTGCACATGCTTCATCTGTTGAAGATTTGAAAAACTGTGCTGTTCCGTATTGCATTTGTGCCATAAATACAAGGGCTCTGGGATTTTCAGGATTTAATGCAATCGCTTCTCCATACGACTGAAAAGCAAGGCTTGAATATTTTTGGCCACGTGATGCAGGATCCACAGTAACACGGATCATATGGACAAATCCCTGGAGGGCTACAATCTCTGACTCATTTTCCTTGATCGCTTTTGCCTTATCCAATGAAGCCGCAGCAAGATCAAGGTATTGATCTTTCTTTCCTCCATCTTGTTCACGAGTGGCCTGCATCACATATCCAAATGCGGCATAGTAAAATGGTTCCCATTTCGTTTTCTCAGCATTACCGATTCGTTCGAATGAATTGATGGCGCTTTGGAATTCTTCATTTGTTTGCGCTCTGTACACCGTTTCAATGTTTTTTGTCATCTGCTCGGTGTACTTCTCATCGTTTGCAAATACCACTGTTGAGAAGAGTGTTAGAATTAAAGTGATTGTTTTCATATTGTTTTTCGTTTAAAAGTTTAAAGTTTTATCGTGAGAAAGAGCTTAATAACAATCCCTAAGTCCTAATTCCCAAGTCCTGAATTAAAGATTCGGAAGTTGATTCATTGATTTATTTTTTGTGATGGTAATGAATACTCCAAGAAAAAGAAACCGTGGTGCAGGCTGACGAATGGCTCTGCCTACATACTCTCCAGATGTATTAGGCTGCGCACTGTATTGATAGCTAAAAATATTATCACGACCCAAAAGATTTGTTGCCGAGATGTAAAGAATCAAATTTGACTTTGGCAGGTAGGCAACATTTACGCTCAAGTCCTGGTAAGAAGGTGTTCTCTGGGAATTGAAGTGGTCAGAACTAATATTGGGATTGTAATAGGGTCTTCCGCTTGCGTAGCTATATGTAAACCCAAGCTGTGACTTGATGGCCTTAACAAAATGCTTGTAGACCACAGAAAAATTATGCTTGGAAGCAAAGTCTGGAGTGGCTGCTGCTGGGAAATAAAGATAGTCGCGTTTGGTATCCAGGTAGGAATAAGAAATCCAATAGTCAACATTTTTTAAAGTCTGACTGTCGCGCCAAAAGAATTCTAGACCTTTCGCGTAGCCATTTCCAGCATTTGTAAGTAATTGTGAATTACCATTTTCAAATTTGATCAGTTGATCATACTTTTTGTAATACGTTTCTACCCGGAAAGTTCTTCTGTCATTTATAATTTGATAATTGAGAATAAAGTGCTCTGCCTTCTCCGGATCAAGATTGGTATTCAACATCACATATTGATTCTTTGCAGTTTGCCGGAACGTTCCATAAGCAAAAGCAAACTGTCCGTTCTTGCCAGGCTTATAGGCCAACGATATCCGTGGGTCAACGCTTACCTGATCAATCAATCCATTGTATTCTATTCTCCCTCCCACTTTGGTGACAAAATGTTTGCTCGCATATAATTCCACTTCAGCGAAAGAAGCTGCGATAGGCTCATGAAAAGAAAGAGACTCTACTTGATTTGAGTTTTCATTTTGGCGTGAGGCAGTGTACTCTCTATCTATTAACTCGCCACCAAATCTTATTTCCACCCTATCGGAAATAGAATTTTCCAAAACTGCTTTCGCGTGTATTCCTTTTTCGGTATCACCTAATGGCGAGCCATCTAACCTAACTTTATTCTCATTGAAGGTATAGGACAACCCTCCGCGCACCGACCAATTCTTATTGAGTGATTGCTGATAAGAGCCATTTCCATATCGATAGTTGTTTACAAGATCATATTGAAATTTTTGATTCGGGTCTAGAATTTCATGGACATACATTGAGAGATCGGAATGATTGAAATTGCCGAAGAATTTCACCACACCGTCTTTTCCAAACTGATGACGATAGGCGGCACTTCCCTCAACAGATGCAGGAGGAGTTTTCCAATCCACTTCCTGATTGATCAAC
>JAYVBN010000353.1:0-2334 GCA_043750455.1 Bacteroidia bacterium
TGGATAAGTAACGTTCCACGATTGTTCCACGATAGCGCGATAACTGTATATTTGTCCTCCTACCCTCAAATTTGAATGGGTTTGGTGTTTTTAAAAGGAGTAAGGATGGGTAAAATAATCGCGATAGCGAATCAAAAAGGAGGAGTAGGTAAAACTACTTCGGCCATTAACCTGGCGGCCAGTTTAGCCGTGCTGGAATACAAAACCTTATTGGTTGATGCTGATCCTCAGGCCAACTCTACCTCAGGATTGGGCATGAACCCCAAAGAGGTAAAACTCAGCATTTACGAGTGCATGGTGGATGGCGTCAACCCGCGTGAAGCCATCGTAAAAAATGATTTGGCTTTTCTGGATATACTTCCTTCACACATTGATTTGGTAGGAGCCGAAGTTGAGATGGTAAACATTGAACGCAGAGAAGAAAAAATGCGTGATGCACTTTACAAAATCAAAAATGATTATGACTTTATTATTATTGATTGTTCTCCTTCCTTAGGATTAATCACGATCAACTCACTTACTGCAGCCGATTCTTTGATCATTCCTGTTCAGTGTGAATATTTTGCCCTCGAGGGTTTGGGCAAACTTTTGAATACTATTAAAATTATTCAAACCAGACTTAATCCTAACCTGGAGATTGAAGGGATATTACTTACACTTTATGACTCTCGTACTTCACTTGGCAATCAGGTAGTAGAAGAAGTGCGCACACATTTTAAGAGTATAGCGTTCAAGACAATAGTACCCCGCAACGTCAAGTTAAGCGAAGCCCCAAGTTTTGGGTTACCTGTGATTGTGCACGATGCGGAAAGCAAAGGTGCTATCAGCTACCTTAACCTGGCGCGTGAAATTTTGGATAAAAACGGAATGTCGAAATGAGTAAAAAAATAGCTTTGGGAAGAGGCTTGAAATCTCTTTTGAGTGACACCCCTGATACCGACAGATTTGATGAGGCTGGACCTGCTCCTTCCACTAACGGAGGCATGTCGGAAATATCTTTAGGTGAAATTGAAGTAAATCCTTTTCAACCCCGTCAACATTTTGATCAGGAGGCATTGAAAGAGTTGGCCGAGTCTATTAAAGTACACGGCATCATACAACCGATCACCGTCCGTAAACTTGCCCGCAATCAGTATCAGTTGATTTCTGGCGAAAGACGCTATCAGGCATCAAAGCTTGCAGGGTTAAAATCAATTCCCGCTTATGTTAGGTCGGCCAACGATCAGCAGATGCTGGAGATGGCGTTGATCGAAAACATTCAGCGCGAAAATCTTAATCCGATTGAAATTTCACTCAGCTATCAGAGGCTCATTACCGAGTGCAGTCTAAAGCAAGATGAACTTGGCGAACGTGTTGGTAAAAACAGATCCACAGTTACCAACTACCTGCGGCTATTAAAACTTCCACCCGATATTCAAATTGCACTGCGCGATAACAGACTTTCCATGGGGCATGCGCGTGCTATCATCAGCATTGAAAATGCGGAGTCACAGCTTTACATTTTTAAAAAAATAATTGCTGAAGATCTTTCCGTCAGAAAGGTAGAAGAACTTACCCGTCAGCTTGCTGCAGGCAAAGGGAACCCTTCTGTTTCTAAGGCTTTGCATGGAACCAATGCAGAAACCAGAGAAATAGTACAGCTTCAGGCAAAGCTATCTTCACACTTTGGCACGAAAGTTAGTGTGAAGAGTGACGGCAAAAAGGGCGAGATCAAAATACCTTTTCTTTCTGTAGAGGATCTTAACCGCTTGCTGGATATTTTGAAGCTTTAGATCATGAACTTCTGTGGATAATAAGGTGATCCATTTATTCAAGGAAATAGCTTCTGGCTTCTGGCTTCTGGCTTCAAGCCACGAGCTACAAGTTGCCAGTTGCCAGTTGCCAGCCGCTAGCTTTAGGGATGCGGCAATGCCTGGAGCAAAAGTTATTCACAGGAGCTACCTCATCGTATTTTTATTGCTAATCAGCATGGTGAGTTCTGCTCAAATAGTATCAGGAGCATTCGACACTACCCGAACTGCGATAACAGATACCCTTCCTGCCTATAAAGGCAAAAAAGTAATCACCATAGAAAGTTATGCCAAACGGTTTGATCCCCGAAAAGCGCTGCTCTACGCTGCCGTTTTTCCAGGTGCCGGCCAGGCTTATAATAAAAAGTATTGGAAGCTGCCACTTGTGTATGGAGGTTTTGCCACCACTATTTTTTTGATTAGTCTTTATCAGGGGGAGTACATCAAATACAAGAGTGAACTATTCAGCATACTTAATGAGCCAGGAACAACCAAATCGCCTTCCGGTTATACTGAAGATCAACTTAGGAGCCTTATAAATCGG
>JAYVBN010000354.1:0-3652 GCA_043750455.1 Bacteroidia bacterium
ACTGGAAAACTCAATTGAACAAACTTTTATGAAACTGACAATCGGAGACAAGGAATACTTTAAAGGCATTGGCCAGATAAAGTATGAAGGAAAGGATTCAGACAATCCTTTGGCGTTTAAGTATTATGATGCCAAGCGCAAGGTGGGCAAGAAGACGATGGAAGAATATTTGCGTTTTGCCATTGCTTATTGGCACACCTTCTGTGGTACGGGTGGAGATCCGTTTGGGGCAGGCACGAAAAATTTTCCATGGTTCAGCAATCCTGATCCGGTAGAGCGCGCAAAAGAAAAGATGGATGCAGCTTTTGAGTTCATCACCAAGATAGGTGTACCCTTTTACTGTTTCCATGATTATGATTTGGTAGATGAAGGCCCTCAGTTAAAAGAATCCGAAAGAAGACTACGCATGATTGTTGAGTATGCGCGAAAGAAACAACGGGCATCGGGGGTTAAACTTCTTTGGGGAACAGCCAATCTTTTTTCCAATCCCCGCTATATGAATGGTGCAGCAACCAATCCGGATTTTAATGTGGTCTGTCATGCTGGTACTCAAGTTAAGAATGCGATAGACGCAACCATCGAACTAGGTGGCGCTAACTATGTTTTCTGGGGAGGAAGAGAAGGGTACCTCACTTTACTAAATACAAATATGAAGCGTGAGCAGGAACACATGGCTCGCTTCTTACATACGGCAAAAGACTATGCTCGCAAAAATGGGTTCAAGGGAACTTTCCTTATTGAGCCTAAGCCCATGGAACCATCAAAGCATCAATATGATTTTGATGCTGCTACAGTGATTGGGTTCTTACGTGAATTTGGTTTAATGGATGACTTTAAACTTAACCTGGAAGTAAACCACGCCACTTTAGCGCATCATACTTTTCAGCACGAGTTACAAGTTGCGGCAGATGCCGGAATGTTAGGAAGTATGGACGCTAATAGGGGCGATTACCAAAATGGATGGGATACCGACCAGTTTCCAAATAACCTGTTTGAACTAACCGAATCGCTCCTTGTCGTTTTAGAAAGTGGTGGGTTTAAAACAGGTGGTATAAACTTCGATGCAAAGACGCGTAGAAATTCGACCGATCTTGCTGATATTTTCCACGCACATATTGGTGGTATGGATACATTCGCGCGTGCGTTGCTGGTGGCTCAATCTGTTTTAGAAAAATCAGAATACAAAGAGCTGCGCAAGCAAAGATATTCCTCATTCGATTCAGGGAAAGGCCGGCAATTTGAGTTGGGCAAACTTGCTTTGGATGAACTCCGCGATTTAGCACATAAGAATGGTGAGCCAGATCAGATCAGTGGAAAGCAGGAGTATTTTGAAAATATGATAAACCGCTACATTTAGAATTCTGATTCGATAGGATAGTTGAATTAGTCGCAAATCTTCAGGCTGTTGGCTGCTGGATAGGTGCGTTGACCAGCGACCTATTTAGGAAGCTTATAACCAATCGAAAATTCAACTCAAAGTGGCTGAAGACCACTTATAAAATGATGATAAATTTTAATTTTCTTTTAGATAAATTGCTCACCTTAATTTAAAAATTATGAATCGGAAATTACGCATGGGTATGGTGGGTGGAGGCAAAGATGCTTTCATTGGAGCCATTCACCGTCTGGCCGCAAACATGGATGGTCTAATCGAAATAGTTAGCGGTGCACTTAGTATTGTTCCTGAAATTGCTAAGGATAGCGGCAAAGCTTTATTCCTTGCGGAGGACAGAACGTATCTCACATTTGAAGAGATGTTGGAGAAAGAAAGCAAACTACCTGCCGATAAGCGCATTGATTTTGTCACCGTTGTTACACCCAACTTTGCACACTTTGCTCCAGCCATGATGGCACTAGATAAAGGTTTTCATGTGGTAGTTGAAAAACCAATTACGTTTACCCTCGATGAAGCAAAACAACTGAAAAAGAAGGTTGCGGAAACTGGTTTGCTTTTGCTACTCACGCATACCTATTCCGGATACCCCATGGTGAAGCAAGCAAAGGCGATGGTGAAGGAGGGAACTCTTGGAAAAATAAGAAAGATTTATGTCGAGTATCCTCAAGGCTGGCTAAGCAAATTGAGTGAAAGAGAAGGGAACGCGCAAGCTGCATGGCGTACGGATCCAAAGAAGTCTGGCAAAGCTGGGGCTATGGGTGATATAGGTACTCATGCTGCCCATCTTGCTGAATATGTTTCCGGTCTTAAGATAACTCACATGTGTGCCGATCTGAATATTATGGTAGAAGGAAGGGCATTGGATGATGATGGAAATGTGCTGCTGAAATTTGACAATGGAGCGGCAGGAGTTTTAATGGCATCGCAGGTTGCCGCAGGTGAAGAGAATGCCCTAAGGATAAGAATTTATGGTGAGAATGGCGGGCTTGAGTGGGCTCAACAAGAACCAAATACATTGATTGTGAGGTGGCATAGTAAGCCAACTCAGATTTTGCGTGCCGGAACAAATGGATATTTGTCAGCAACAGCTATTCAAAATTGCCGCACTCCGGCAGGGCATCCCGAAGGATACCTCGAAGCATTTGCTAATCTTTATCGAAATTTTGCGCTGACTCTATCCGCTAGAATTGACGGCACTAAACCTTCTGAGGCTGCATTGGATTTTCCTTCAGTTGAAGATGGAATACGAGGAATGGCATTTATTGATACCGTAGTAAAGAGTGGCCAGAGTAAAGAAAAATGGACAGCATTTGAAGTTTAAATACCTCACTCCCTATCCTTCAAGAGAGAGTCAGAGGTAAGGTGGACAGTTTGAAACACACTTGAATAAAAGAAAATGAAAAACATAAAAGGACCTGGAATCTTTCTCGCACAATTTATGGGCGATGAAGCTCCATTCAACAATCTTAAAACAATTTGTAAATGGGCGGCATCGATGGGTTATGTTGGCGTGCAAATTCCTTCATGGGATGGCCGATGCATCGATTTAAAAAAAGCTGCCGAAAGCAAAGATTACGCAGATGAAATTCGCGAGACGGTAGAATCATGCGGACTACAGATCACAGAGTTATCAACGCACTTGCAAGGTCAGTTGGTGGCTGTGCATCCAGCTTATGATGTTATGTTTGATGGCTTTGCACCTAAGTCTGTTCATGGCAAACCCAAGGAGCGTACTGCCTGGGCCGTACAGCAATTAAAGTATGCTGCTAAAGCGAGCAAGAACCTTGGGTTAAAAGCACACGCCACTTTTTCGGGCGCATTGATGTGGCACACCGTATATCCATGGCCACAGCGTCCTTCAGGCTTAGTGGAGGATGGCTTCAAAGAATTAGCGAAACGTTGGCTTCCGATTCTTAATGCATTTGACAAAGTAGGGGTAGATGTATGTTATGAAATTCATCCTGGGGAAGATCTTCATGATGGAATTACCTTCGAACGTTTTTGGGAAGCAACAGGAAAGCATACTCGTGCGAACATCCTATATGACCCAAGTCACTTCGTACTTCAGCAATTGGATTACCTCCAATACATAGATTTCTATCATACGTTTATTAAGATGTTCCATGTAAAGGATGCGGAATTTAATCCTACCGGAAAAAGTGGTGTCTATGGTGGCTATCAGGATTGGATAAACCGACCCGGACGCTTCCGCTCGCTCGGTGATGGACAGGTTGACTTTCAAACAATTTTTTCCAA
>JAYVBN010000355.1:0-3028 GCA_043750455.1 Bacteroidia bacterium
CTCCTGAGATTCAAACTGACTGATTACCTTTTCCAATTGATTGGCTGTCAGAACTCCGGATTGTCTCCACAGCGTTTCGCCATTTCTAAACAACATAAGAGTAGGCACACCCTGAATGCGATAGGCTTGGGCTACAGCCGGGTTTCTGTCCACGTCTATTTTAAGAATGGTCGCCCTGTCGCCCAGTCGCTTTGAAAGATCCTCCAAAATCGGTTGCCTCATTTTACAGGGACCGCACCATGTGGCAAAAAAATCAATAAGAACAGGCTTGTCGCTGTTGATGATCTGGTTGAATGTCTTTTTCTCCTCCATTTTCAAATTTTATACTCAAAACTAGCGTGAGGAGCATAAAAGTTAAGTGATTTTAGTCACACAAGACGGAGTAGTATTTTTTATGGTTTGGTGGCTACGAAACGGACCACATCGGCTATCCCTGAATGGAATTTGCCCTCATCCAAAAATGTGTTCTCCTCTTTACAAAGCGAAATTTGGAGTTCTTCAAATTCTTTACGAAGTGTTTCTATTGAATGAAGCATACTTACATCCTTCGGCCCTCCGGAAGTATTGTTCATCTGGTTTTTCGCGAAGGCTTCCAGGATCAAAACGCCACCCGGTTTTAATGCATTCACACATTTTTTATGAAAGGTTTTACGAACAGTCGGTTCCATGTGTACATATATTAAAGCAATGGCATCGTATGTTTTTTCAGGAAGTATAATCTCTTTAATATCTTCTGTGGTGTAATCAATCGTAAGATGATTTGCAGCGGCTGCTTCCAGTGCTTTGTTCCTGGCTTCTAAACTAAAGTCGAAGGCAGTAACATCCCAACCGATGCTGGCAGCGAATAAAGCATTTCTTCCCTCGCCTTCCGCAGGCAATAATAATTTGCCAGGCTGAAGTTTGAGAAGCTGTTCTTTAAAAAAAGTATTGGGCTGATGACCGTAAACAGTAGCATTGGTTTTATAACGTTCATTCCAAAATTCTTCGTTCATACTATCTTGAGGTAGTGGTTGGCTTAAAGTCGATAAAGAAATTGATGTAAATCGATCTCAATAATCGTAAGGTAATAGGAATAACTGCAATGGCGGCTCCAATGGTGGTAAATAAATACACCTCAACTGAAGGATTGAAAAGAACACGCAGCGCTACGTACACGGTTGTAAACAAAGCTACCTGCAAGGCGTAACTAACATACATGGCGCCTGAAAAGAAAGAAGGCTCCTGTTGATAGCGTAACCCACAATGACTACAGGTCGTTGGCATTTTCATGAAATGCTTGTTGTACGCTTTGGTCTCAAACAGATCACCCTGGTGACACTGTGGGCACTTGTGATAAAGTATACTGTACAGTTTTGTCTCTTTTAAAATCATGTCAAGAAGAAATATCTTAAGAAACCAAAAAGCCCTAGGCTGAGCAATACTCCACCCGGTATCAGTTGAATGATTCTTGTTTGCGTGAAGAGCAGTGATACTTTCTGAGCCATTAGTGCCACAATCGAAAGCAACAGCATGGCCCCAACTGCTGTACCAAATACATAACTATGCAACCGCCAGGTGGTTGAAAGATCAATCCATCCCTGCATCTTAAGATAAGCGGTGACACCAATCCAAAATGGAATGGCCTGCGGGTTAAGAATACTGAGTATAATTCCACGTAAAAATCCGCTTTCTTGAAGTCGGACGGAAAGCGCAGTGGGTTTTCTTGCCGACCACAAACCAAAAATTCCTAAAACCGTCATGACAGACGCACCCAGCAATTGAAAATTATCCAACACTACGGGTGAAGACGTGATGAGGTATTCGAACTGAACGGCTATCCAGGCATATGGATACTCGATAATGGCAACTGCCAAGGCAAAGCGCAAAGCTGTCTTCACTTTATTTTCCATTCCCAGTTGCAACACCAATATATTGAGGGTGCCTGGAGGTATAGAACCAGTGAAACTGAAAACAAACCCGATAATAAAAACCTGTAGTATCACTAGGTAATGAGATTTACGGTTGGATAAAAAATCTATCTGAACTCATATCCAAAGCCCATTAACTGAGTGAGTAAGGTATTGGGTGCATCAGTAGCCGATACACGTCCTTCCAGTTTCGGAGAGATCGGTGAATGTTTGGCCAAATACTCCTGAATAACACTATGAAGTGTTGCACCAAGTCGTTTTGGTTCAGCCACATTATCAACCCTGCATATTGTTGTGTCCGGATCGCCTTCGCGCTCGCATGCTACAAAACTGTACGTCCTATCTGGGTCAAGCGGTTTGCCTTTTATCTTTATCCAATTCACGCGCTTACCTATATCATTTGCAATTGTAAAGTTTACTTCCATGCCGTTGAAACGAACTACCCATCCGCCAAAACGTTTTGCCGGATCTTTTGCGAAGGCATTTTGCAATTCCTTTTCCATCCAATCCAAAAGTTGCTTACCGGTGATGTTGCCTCGCTTTGCTTCGCTATCAACAGGTAACATGCTCCACAGGTAGTCCATGGTTATTTCCGCTAAACCGGTCTTAGGATCAGGTACCAGTGGCGGGCAAAAGCGGAAACCATTGCTTAGAGCAATGTCAGGTTTAAACTTCCACATGATAGCATCGGTGATGAAGTTGTCCATCGGAGTTTCAATAACGTAATAGCGCACCAGTGGAGTCTTTGTACTTCCAATGACACGATCAAGATCTTTTCGATAGGGCTCCCGTGCTTTGGCTACCAAGCCTTTCATCTCCTCATCTTCTTGGAATTGATCGGGATCAACATCAAGAAGCTGGTAAGAATGATCTTTCACTTCACCATCTTCCAGAACAAAATCAAGTTTAGCAACAAACGAACCAAATGCTCCAGGCTCCGTCACTTTTGCATGTACTCCTTGAATGGGTTGACGTACTCTTTCGTGTGTATCCGCACCAAGTATGTAATCAACTCCTTTTGTAAAAGGCATGTTAGATAACCCAATTTGCTGAGCTAGGCCCATGTGGGTAAGTAAAATAACAATGTGGCAGCCCTCGTACTCGCGCAAAATGCGAATGTA
>JAYVBN010000356.1:0-2097 GCA_043750455.1 Bacteroidia bacterium
CAGTTCGTATTCTTCTCCCGGTTCTTTATCTTTTTGGTACTCCTTGAATTCTTTAAACAGTTTATTTGCTTCTCTAATTTCATTAGGAGTTGGATTAAATTTTGCAACAAGGTCAAATCCAAACAACTCCTTAAAATGGAATGCAAATACTATG
Source organism: Bacteroidia bacterium (assembly GCA_043750455.1). Classification (GTDB taxonomy): domain Bacteria; phylum Bacteroidota; class Bacteroidia; order Cytophagales; family Cyclobacteriaceae; genus ELB16-189. Next base: position 155 of record JAYVBN010000356.1, read on the forward strand.
TTCATGACTTTGTTGGCGTACTGAACATCTTTAGGTGTTAATTGAGTGACCTGTTTATTTGTCGATGAGTTTTTGTACTCCATTCCAAGTCCATAGAGGGATACAAATTGATAAGGACGCAATTCTGGATAGCTATTAAATAGAAAGTCCTCAATGAATAAATCGATTGGAGCGTTATAAGTTTGTCGGTTTAGTCCATCGAACAGTGCGCTAATGAACCCTGAAAGTGTTTTTTCTGAATAACCTTTTTTATTTAGGTCTTTCAAGTCCTTTTCATGATCGCTGATAAATTTCCGTTTCTTCTCTCCGTTGGTTATGAATAGTTTGTTTTGATTTTCCTTTTTGGCTTCAATTACAAAATCAAGGTGAACTAACTCATGCATCATGAGATGTTCGACAGCTTGATAACCTGGCTTGTACTTAATTAAATGAAAATCCCGATTATGATTTTCTCCAAATTCAATCTTTGCAGCAGTTGGCAATTCAGAATCCTCTTCTACTCTAATTTCTTTGCCGCCTTCTTTTTCCAGATAAGATTTATATTCTTCAAATATATTTTTACCTACCCCTGTTTTAATCCAATCCTCTGCTGTTTTTATAAGCAATGATAAGGCATGATTAAATATGGTTTGGTCGTTTGCACCACAGTTTTTTAACGATGTTGCGGCAAAGTCAAAAGCAACTAAGGTGTTTCCTAATTTGTCGTTTGCTAATGCAATACCATAGCTTGAGTTCGGATACTTTGGATTTAGTTCGTATGCTTTTTTCAGATACTCAAGTCCTTTTTCCCATTTACCAAGTTGCAGAAGGTTTGTTCCAAGGTTATTGATCGCAATATTATCCTTAGGATTTAAGGCAATCGCTTCATCATAATATGTTCGTGCTGTTTCTAAATCATCTTTTTCCCGAGCAAAGATGTTGCCCATCATTAGGAGAGCATAGTTGTTCTTGGGATTCCATCTTAAAGCATCGATCAGATAATTGATGGCTTCATCTTGATCACCTTCTTCTGAAAGGATTTGACCATAGATTCTATGAAACTCAGAGTTGGTTGGATTCTTTTTTATTAAGTCAAGAAGAATTGGCTTTGCTTCCGAAAACTTTCGCTTATCACAAAGGGATACAGCTTTGTGATAATCTGCATCCTGAGCTGCAATTATTTGGGTATCTACTTCAATAGTAACAAGACCATTTTCGATTGTTACTTTGGGCAGAAATGGCCCATAAGAATAGAATTTTTGTATTTCTTCCCTTAGTAAATTCTGTTTACCCCCCCCCTCTACAGAATAATATTTGGTTGCAGGGAACAGTTTGTAAAGCAAGTCGTTTATTCTGTGAATGATTATCATTCTATGTAGCCTCGTTTGAATGTAAGACCTCAAATTTAAAAATTTAAAGGGTTTATCAATGCTCGTAACGATGGGCTTGAACTCCTATCAAAAGCGTTGGTTAGATTTATTAACTGATGTTACTCAAAACTAAAAATTTGACGTCATCGCGAGCCTGCCTGTCCGGTGCCTGTCCGGTAGGCAGGTACCAGGGAAGGAAAGCGGGTGGGACGAAGCGATCCCCAAATTAGGAGATTGCTTCGCTCAACCGCACAAATTCCACTCAGGTGCTCGCAAAGACGTTTCATGTTTCGCGTAAGGTCAACTATTAATCAACTCCAAACATTTATCAACTGAGTAGTTAAACTTTGGTTTGCACTCGCGTGAGGGATGGAGGCATTTGTCTGAGCCCACCGCTGGTGCTGGGCAGGCTCGTTCGCTGATGCGCGATGATGGCGAGTGCCGACAGCCCGACCCCGATGGCCATGGCGATGGCGATGGCATGTGCGCATCGGGGAGACTGTGTAAAAATCAAATTCCCTGATTACCAGTAAAAAATATTTTTGTGACTTCTTTCACAGGGTAACTTTAAGGGGAAACGGCTTATACAAATTC
>JAYVBN010000357.1:0-9243 GCA_043750455.1 Bacteroidia bacterium
GAATGGTGGTACTGGATACATTCGTGTGGACTGGTTTACACCGGATGGCCTTAATACATGGGGTGATGGAAGGTTAACTATATTGGGTACTGATGGATACATTGAGGTTAGAAAAAACGTTGACATTGCAGGACACGATGGCGGCAACCATCTTTTTCTGGTAGATCAAAAAGAAACGCGATACTTTGATTGCAGTAAAGATCCACTTCCATACGGTGAACAGTTGGTGAGCGATATTCTCAACCGCACGGAAACGGCTATGACACAAGACCATTGTTTCCTGGCTACGGAGTTGGCTCTTATCGCACAGCAGGATGCGAAGAAACTTGTGTTGAAGAAATAAAGATTGAATCGGTCATGACAAAAAATCAATGGCGGCTTCAAAGAAACTTTCCGACTCCGAGCAAGTAACGGAACACATTAAAACTGGAACCAACTACAGGCAAAATAGTTGAGACTATCCGACAAATCATTTTAAGTACCGACAAAGAAATTGGGGAACGCATAAAATGGAACAATCCCAGTTGCTATTATACCGGTGAGATGAAACTATTCGATCCCAAAGAATACAAAAGGGAAATTGTAGTGTTTAATCTTTTCAAAGGAAGAATCATGCCGGTCTTTCCCAATGGGGCAAAAGTAAACGATACCTCCGGGTTATTGGAAGGCGATTACAAAGATGGACGGAGGCTAATCGTATTTAAGGATATGAAGGATGTTATGGTGAAAGAGAAGGCATTGCGGAAAGTAATTAAGGACTGGCTGAAGTTGGTAGATAAGTAGAGCCATTCTCAATTGAATTACAAAAGCACTATAAGTAAGATTAATTCACTAATTTCAAAAGTCGTATTTTTTCAAATCTAATTTTATCTCAATGAAACACTTTCTCAAGTCTTGCGCATTAGTTTTGATTGCGTCTATTTTGTTCAACTGTGGCGGAAAGCCAGCAGAATCAAAATGGCAGAATTTATTTAATGGTACTGACCTTTCTGGCTGGGATACTTATCTGGGTCCCACCTACGATTCCGTACAAAATAAATTTGATAGCCTTTCCATTCCAGGATTAAACAATGATCCAAAGAAAGTTTTTAGTGTGGTTCAGGAAGATGGAGCTCCGGCCATCCATATTTCAGGAGATGGCTTTGGAGGAATCTCCACGTTGGAAGAATTTGAAAACTTTCACCTAAGAGTGGAATTCAAATGGGGAGAATTAAGATGGCATCCTCGTAAAGATAAAAAGCGCGATAGCGGAATATTATATTACGCAGTAGGTCCGCAAGGAGCTGCTTATGGAAACTGGATGCGCTCCCAGGAATTTCAAGTTCAGGAAGGTGATTGCGGTGACTATTGGAGTGTTGATGGTAGCATTGTTGATATTGCGGCTAAAGGATCAAAGGTAGAGGAGTATGTTCATGACCCAGCCGCCTCATTGCTTCCATTTAGTTATACTTCTGATTATGGAAGGAGATGTATCAAAAATCCGGATGCGGAAAAGCCTAAGGGCGAGTGGAATACAGTAGATATTTATTGTCTTGGGGGTACCATTGTACATATGATCAATGGAACGGTGGTGATGAAACTCTTTAATTCGCGACAGCCTTTTGAAGGAAAAGAGATTCCCCTTACCAAAGGAAAGATTCAGATACAAACGGAAGGAGCAGAAGTGTATTACAGAAACATACAGGTGCAACCTATCACTGAAATTATACTTTAAAAATAAGTCAACCTTATCTTTGAATCAGAAGTGATCAGGGAGATCGATAATTATTTTTTACAAAAAGAAGAGCCGGTAAAGAGCTGCTTGCTTTTTTTGCGTGACTATATCCTTTCCTACGATGAAGCGATTACGGAAGTCTGGCACTATCGGATGCCTTTTTATTTCTATAAAGGAAAGCGGTTTTGTTATTTATGGGTTCAAAAGAAAAATCAACTTCCTTATGTGGGCATTGTGGATGGCAAACTAATAAATCACCCAAATCTCATTCAGGAAGAACGTACACGAATGAAAATTTTACTGTTGGATCCGAAAAAAGATATTCCGCTAAAAACCCTTCGCTCTGTATTGGGCACCGCCCTTAAACTGCATAAACAGAAACGCAAATAATTTGGATGATTTACATCACTCAACTCATCTGCATCAAACAGCATCAGGAAAAAATCTTTGATGAGTTTGAGAAAGTTGCCATTCAAATTATTTCCCGGTACAATGTAAAAATGATGCTCCGCATAAGACCCGACAAGAATTCTATTTTAGAATCATCTATAGAGCAGCCGTATGAAGTGCATGTTGTGAGTTTTGAGACGGAGAATGACTTCGAACGATTTATGGGAGATGAGGAACGCAAAAACTATTTACATTTAAAAGAGCAATCTGTTAAATCGGTTTTTCTTTTTAAGGGTGAAAAAATATAAGGATTGATTTGTTGGAGGCTGAGTAATCTTTGCTCCAGACCTTTTAACTTTCTTTACTAGTTCCCAGTATTCCTTTCCATACTTCACAAAAATTTCTTCTCCTTTCTTAATATTTTTTGTCGCTGTAATAAAGCAACGACTGCCAACTGTTACATATTCAGAATTGTTTCGTAGACCTTCCATCTGAACAAGACCGTTGGCATCATTGGCATAGCGACCTATTAATTTAAGAGTGTCTTGCGCGTTAATAACAGCATTGGAGTGAATGTACAGGAGGTAACCATTGTGGCCATCTTCATGCTTGATATCTTTCCATCGGTGTAAACGACCTTTATACTCAACAATGCGAGCACCTTTTTGAATATCAATTTTTGTAAACAACCCTTTTCCTGTACCTGGTAATAGTGATTTTTTTATTTCCAGTTGGCCTTCTAAAAAGGTCTTGAATCGATGAGGATTAAAGATACTGCTGGTCGGTTGCCTCATTCGAAGTGATATAAGAAAACAAGCAGACCTGTATACGCTGGCTTGGGATTGTCCTTGATTTCTAATCTTACATCCACTTCAAATTTTGTAATACCTCTCAAATTTACGATCGAATGTAATTTGGCGTGCATTCTCACCTCACTATTGACCATTACCGGCTGGTTGAATTTTAATTTTTCAATCCCATAGTTGATCATCATTTTTACATTGTGAAACTCGGTGATTTGATCCCATAAGTGAGGAACAAGAGATAACGTTAGATATCCGTGCGCGATCGTACTTTTGAATGTTGTTTCTGCCTCCGCCCGCTTTGGATCTGTGTGGATCCATTGGTGGTCTAATGTGGCATCGGCAAATAGGTTAATCTGATTTTGAGTTATTTTTATGTAATCGGATATACCTAGTTCTTTGCCTTTGTAGCTTTCGAAATCTTCAAAACTGCGGATGACGACTGGGTTCATAATTGGGTAAATTGACGGTTGTTCAAATTTAGAGATTAGTATGTTGGGAATTTGAATTTTTAATCTTGATTTTTGAATTTATATTAATGAAGATGAAAAGACTAATCCTGTTATTTGGTGTAATACTAATGAGTTGTAATGATAAGGATCCTGCACCTGCTGAACTTGAAAGTAAATGGTCATACACTACTCCCGATCTTAAGATGGTGGTCACGTTTGAAGTTGTGAGGATGTCTGATGATGCTTTCGACATTAAGAATCAAACCTTGACGATCGATAATGTTTTGGCGAACGCAGAGAAAGAAGTAGTAGCATTTACCAGAGCAACCATCGAAAAAATACGGATCAACGCTAACGATTCAAAAGTGATTTATCCATATAACATTGAATTCAGGAATGCTACTATAAGTACAGACTTTAAAATAATTACTGTCCCTTTTGCAACGTACACATATCCTTGGGGTACCACAAATAATCTGACCAATATCACGCTTGAGCGTATATAAGACTCATCTATATCAAATTGAGAAGTCTATAACCTGAATTATTTCTTTCGGCAATGGTCTAGAGTTCCAATGGTCATGAATCACCATTGCTGCGCCAAGTGCGGAGGCCTGATGTAAAGAGGCGGCATACACTTTTTTAGTTGGGAAGGCCTGCGCCAGTAGCTTCATATAGATTCCATTCTGACTGAATCCTCCGTCTACAAAAATATTATTAACGGGAGTATTTTGAATGACAAGTTCCGTTGAGATTTTTTGCTTCTTAACAAGGTTCAGTATTAGCTGATGATAAGCTTTTTCATACGATGTAATGGCAGTTCGATTTTGCTTGTTTTCACTTTGTTGAAGAATTTGAACGAGGTTAGTGTCATAAGCTACTTTTTTGTAATAATCAATTGGCTTCTTAAAGTGTTGAGCAATTTCTTTTACTGCATCTTCGTGTTCCTGCCCGGCAAATAAACGGGATGCTTTCACGGGCTTGCCTTCATAGGTAAGATAGCTCAAACAATCTTGTTCCAATTCTTCTTTTGTAAGAGGTAAATCGTTGAAGGGATTTAAGCTAATGCTCCAGGTGCCGGTTGAGATCAGAACAAAAGGTTCAGTGAAGTATTTTAGGTAAGGAATTAATGCCGAAGAACTATCATGTAGCCCAATGCCAGAAAGAACTGCATGTCCATTAATTTCTGATTTAATGATATGATCAGAAGGAAAGACAGGGGCAAGCTTTTCAATAACTCCTTCCTGACTAACCCAATTGTGGTACTTGTTTTTTGAGAAGTCCCATAAGTTGGTGTGACACCCAATGCTGGTGATTCCTGAAACAAAGGTTTTGGTCACGAGCCAACTGATGTATTCAGGTAAGTGCAAAGCGTATTTTATTTTATTAAAGATATCAGGCCTTTCTTTCTTTAACCAATACAACTGCATACCTGAATTCAGGTGACCAAGAACAGGTGAGGCTGTTGTGATGGCAAAACTCTTTCCGCCATAGGTGTCATAGAATTTTAATTGAAGCGCTGGCAAAAATGGTTTTAAATAATTGTATAATGGAGTAACTGGCTTTCCGTTCTCGTCTACATTGACAAAACTTGCTCCATGTGCTGAAAAATTAATTGCCTTTATTTTAAAATCGGTCAACGCTAATAATTCTTTCAAAGAATCTGTTACCCATGTTGAAAGTGCCAGTACATCCTCGCAAGGAAAACCATCTTCATCATTTATTTCAGGTAGTTGAATGGATTTTTCAAAACGAATGGCGTAGTCTTCGTCAAATAAGAAGACTTTTTTATTGGTTTTCCCGATGTCGAATATGGCAATAACAGAAACTGACATATTACAATCCGGTAGCAACTGTTTTCAATCCACGTTCCGCAATAAGTTGTTTTCGTATTTGCGAGTCGCGGAACAATTGAAGTGGACTTAATGCACCTCCTGCTCTAAGTCTGGCTTCCGCTATCAATGACCTTACATCGGTACGATAGGCTTGTTGCAGAATTTCCTGAGCTTGGGCTACGTCATTAGCTTCTTGGGCTCTGTTTAGTTCTCTGCGATCTACCAGCAATGCCTGTGCATAAGCAATCTTAATTGCTTCAACAGATTGCAGTAAATCTTCCAAAGGATCCTTTACATTGTGCGATGCATCGATCATCCAACCTAAATCTGTGGCATGATTCATTTTGCGGGCATCCATACCTTCCACCAATTCAGTGAAAATTAAAAACAATTGATAGGGATTAATGCTTCCTACCGTAAGATCGTCATCGCCATACTTGGAATCATTGAAGTGGAAGCCGCCAAGCTTTTGTTCCATCAACAACAAAGAAACAATTTGTTCAATGTTTGCATTGGGTAAATGATGACCAAGATCAACTAACGTATACGCTTTTGTACCTAGTTTACTTGCATACAGATACGATTGACCCCAATCGCCAACGGTCATGGAATAAAAGTTAGGTTTAAAGGCTTTGTATTCCACGTACATTTTCCAATTAGAAGGAAGTGCTGAGTAAATTTCCTGTAAACCTTCAAGTGTGCGCTCAAAAGCTTTACGAAAGTTTAATTGACCTGGGAAGCAAGAGCCATCGGAAAGCCAAACGGTGATGGCATTTGAACCAAGTGCTTTGCCGTACTTGATCACTTCGATATTGTGTTCAATAGCTTGTTTGCGCACAGACTTGTTTACATGCTGAAGAGAACCGAACTTATAACTGTGCTTTTGATCGGCTTGATCTTGAAATGTATTTGAATTAACCGCATCGAATATCAACCCATGTTCGGCAGCTAATGATTTTATTTTTCTAGTGCTGGTTGGGATGTCCCACGGAACATGAAGTGAGATGGCACCACTGGATTGATTGAGTGCATGTAGTAAACCAACGTCTCCTATTTTTTCTTCAAGAGTTCTTGGTTCACCACCACCTGAAAACCTCCCGAAGCGTGTTCCGCCTGTTCCCAACGCCCAACTGGGTATCGCAATTTGAAAGTCAATTAGTTTTTTAATGACCTTGTTTGCGTTTGGAGTACTGGAAGACAAGTGACCTACTTTTCTCTTATGAGATGAAAGCAGTTTGTCATTGTGTTTCTGGATGAGGTCTTTATCAATTCTCATAGACTTTTTTTTAACCACAAAGGCACAAAGAACACTAAGGGTCACAAAGAGATTCGTGCCTTAGTGTCTTTGTGGCATTCATTATTCTAAATAAAAAACTTCTTCCAGCGGAATACTTACTGGTGAGTTATCAGGATTACTCTCCATAATATCTTTCATATAAGCCCACCATTTTTTCATCACCGGATGCTTGGGAAGTTCATCAAGTTGTTTGACATCCTCAATCTTTAATATACCGAACAGATCGTTTGTTTCCTCATCCAGAAAAATGGAATAGTCTTGAACACCAGTTTGCTTCAATAATTGTTCTAGTTCTGGCCAGAGCTCATCGTGCCTCCGTTTGTATTCTTCCAGCTTACCAGTGTGCAATTTCATTTTGAACGCTACTCTTTTCATGCTGCTTGAAATTTTAAACTACAAGGACGCCAAGAGTACTTGGGTTCACTGAGAAATATCTTTAGTCTTCTGCGTGCTTCCAAAACCTAGCGAACAAATGCCATCGCTACGCCACCATCAACATTCAATACATTGCCCGTAGATTTATTCAATTGTCCGCCTACAAAAGTAAAACATGCATTGGCAATGTCTACCGGTAAAATGATTTCGTTTAACAGGGTACGTTTAGCATAGAAGGCAGGCAACTCTTCTACCTTCACCCCATAGGCTTTTGCGCGGCCTTCTGCCCAGGCACCTGCCCATATTTTACTATCTGATATTACGGCATCGGGATTAACCACATTCACTCTAATTTTATCAGCACCCAGTTCTGCAGCATTCAGTCTGCTCAAATGTAATTGTGCTGCCTTTGCAGAACCATAGGCTGCATTATTTGGGCCAGACACCAGAGCATTTTTACTGACAATATTTAATACATCGCCACCCAAAGCTTGTTTGCGCATAATGGCCACTCCAGCTTGAGTAATCAAGAATTGACCTTTCACTAGAATGTCATAGAGTAAATCCCAATCCTTTTCAGTGTGATCTTCTATTGTTTTAGAAATAGAGATCCCGGCACAGTTCACCACAATATCAACACCTCCAAAAGCGAGTGAAGAAGCATCAAATGCTTTTTTAATTTGGTTTGCATCCAGAACATCAAGGACTGTTGAAGAAAAGGAATCTTTCCCGAATTGTTTGTTAAAATCTTCGCTGGCTGTTTCTAACCTCGTTGCATCATTATCATTAATAAGCACACAAGCGCCTTCTTCAATGAATTTTTTTGCTATTGCTTTTCCAATACCTCCGGCACTTCCTGTTATCAAAGCAATCTTGCCAGACAAAGGTTTTGGTTTCGGCATCCGTTGCAACTTCGCTTCCTCCAATAACCAATACTCTATATTAAAGGCTTCCTGTCTTGGCAAGGAAGTGTATTCAGAAATTGCTTCTGCGCCTTTCATTACATTTATTGCATTGATATAAAACTCAGCAGCTACTCGGGCCGTCTGCTTGTCTTTGGCAAACGTGAACATCCCAACCCCTTTATAAAGAATAACAACTGGATTCGGATCGCGCAACGCAGGACTATTGGGATGTTTACACTTTTCATAATAGTCTGTGTACATTTTCCGATACGCTTCAAACTGAGGTTGAAGTTTTTCTTTCAATACTTTTACGTCAGAAATTTCTTCTTCCGGCTTCAAGCCTAGCACCAATGGACTAATCTTTGTTCGAAGAAAATGATCCGGGCAACTGGTTCCCATGGGGGCGAGTCTATCAAGGTCATTGGAATTAATGAAATCAAGAACGCGTGCATCATCTGTGAAGTGGCCAATCATTCGCGTGTGACTGGAACAAAACCCACGAAGCACAGGAGCAAGTGATGCAGCTTTTTGCTTACGATCATTTTCAGCTAGGGATTTTAATTTTTGTCCACCAAATACTGGCTTATTATTGCCATAATTTGATTCCAAGTATTCTGCACAATTTTCAATTACTTCTAATGTGTTGATGTAACTTTCATATGCGGTATCGCCCCAGGTGAACAAGCCATGCGAGCCAAGCATAATACCGCGGATACCTGGATTCTCATCTAAACATTTTTTCAACGTCAAGCCTAATTCAAAGCCTGGTCTCGCCCATTCTACCCAGCCTATCTTACCGTTAAATAATTCTTTAGTAATCTTCTTCCCGTCTTTTGCCGCTGCAATAGCGATAGCAGCATCTGGATGCAAGTGATCGATGTGCTTGAATGGAAGAAATCCGTGAAGCGGTGTATCAATCGAAGGAGCTTTTGAAGCTAAATCATAAATGCAATGATTGAAAAGTTCCACCATTTCATCTTCAAACTGAACTCCTCGATAAACATTAGTAAGACTTCTTAAACGATCAACATACAAAGCGGCAAGGCCATTGCGCTTCATTGTTCCAAGATCGCCCCCTGACCCTTTTATCCACATAACTTCGGTTTCCTTTCCGGTTATAGGATCTTTGGCATTTACCCTGCACGAGGTATTGCCACCACCATAGTTTGTTAGACGCAAATCTGCGCCTAACAGATTTGAGCGATAGATTAATAATGCTACTTCATCTCCAGCGAGCTCTGCGGCTTTCTTTTCATCCCAAAGATAGCTTACATGTTTGAATTGCTTTGTCATAATTATTTTTTTTAACCACAAACCTGCCTGCCGGTCATAGCCGTCAGGCTAAGGTTTAAGTAAATGATTTTGAGATGTGAATTGACATAGAATCCCCTTTGGGATTCATGGTCTTTTTTCCCATTTTTAAGTGTTTTATTTTTAGAAGGGGCGGAGGTTTTTACCATTCGAAACCGCCC
>JAYVBN010000358.1:0-2230 GCA_043750455.1 Bacteroidia bacterium
GAAATTATAAGCGATACATCGGTAAAGGTGACCATGATTATTGAAAACCGGATACATCCATTTATTAAAAAAAATTCTGTTGCATCGGTCGGAACAGATGGCCTGATGGGCAACAAATTGGTAAATATTAGCAATCTGAATATTATCCCTAGTGAAATAATCGAAGAAGGAGATATGCTCCCGTCTCTTAAGCCGGTGGAGACGGAGGCCATGCTGCGCACATTAGATAAGACCAACGATAATCTGTATCAGATCTCCGGCAACCTATTTAGGATTACCCAAAAAGTGAACAATAGTAATTCTGTATGGAGCCTTTTAATGGATACCACCTTGGCAATAGAAGTTAAGCAATCCATTTCTAATATACGGGTAGCCACTAAAAACACAGTAACATTTACCAAAAACCTGAACAGTCTATTGTTGGATTTGAAGAATGAAGAAGGTATAGTGGGATCTTTACTCTATGATACGGTTTCTGCCGAAGCATTAAAAACCTGCATTCAACAGTTAGAAGATGCAAGTGAAAAAGCATTGCAGGTTACCGCTGATATAAAGTTATTGACGGAAAAGATAAAGAGGGGAGAAGGTGGCGCAGGCGTTTTGATGAGCGATACAATCTTTGCCAGAGATTTGCAGAAAAGTATGTATAATATCCAAGTTGCCACTGCTCACTTTGATCAAAATATGGAGGCTATGGGACAGAACTTCCTTTTCAGGAAATATTTTAAAAACAAAGAAAAAGAGTTGAAAAAAGCGAAGCAGGATTCTATTAAAAAAGCAGTGAGGCTCCAATAATTCAAAGGATCGATTTTTGTCATCATTTTTAGCAACTGCCATCATAGTTACTGATATCAGTTATCCATATATTTAGACAGCTACTAAGATATGTTTCACGATCGAAAATACAGGGCGTGTTTGTTAGCTCTGTAACCAAACAGCTACAAACAAAATTAGTTTATTGCGCTAATGAAATCAGAGCTAATTCCACTTGGCAGCGGATACACTGCTTATAATACTATTGAACTGGTAAGCGGTGGCACTGCCTTTTTTGATTTGCTAGAGCGGCTGATTAATGAAGCAAAGGAAACTATTCATCTTCAGATGTACATTTACGATGCAGATGAAACTGGCATTCGTGTCACAGAAGCCCTAATGCGCGCTGCGAGGCGAGGCGTTAAAGTCTTTATGCTGTTGGATGGGTATGCATCACGATCGCTTGAACCAGAAATGATCACAGACATCCTAAAATCGGGTATTCACTTTCGATGGTTTGAACCATTATTTAAGAGTAGTCGATTTTACATTGGCCGTAGAATGCACCATAAGGTATTTGTAGCGGACGGGCTGAACAGTCTTGTAGGTGGTATTAATATCAGTAATCATTACAACGATCGGCCTCATCAACCTGCGTGGCTGGATTGGGCGGTACATATAAAAGGAGAGATTTCAACCGATTTACATAATCGATGTGTGCAGATGTGGTTCCATGGTCTCAAAAAGTTCGAACTACCTTCATCGATACGCACACCCGTAAATGAGAGTCCTGATTGCTTCATCCGCATGCGCATTAACGACTGGGTGCGCAATCGAAATCAAATTTCCAGAAGCTACCTTGAAATGTTTCATCGGGCCCAGTCACAGATAACAATTTTGTCGAGTTACTTCTTACCCGGGCGAGTATTTAGAAAAAATCTTGCGGAAGCTGCGAAACGTGGCGTGAAGATAAGGCTTGTCCTTACAAAACTTTCTGATGTAGCCTTAGCTAAATCAGCTGAACGTTTTTTTTATCCATGGCTGTTGAGACGGAATATTGAGATCTTTGAGTACAGAAAAAAAGTTTTACACGGAAAAATTGCCACCTACGATAGGCAATGGGTAACGGTAGGATCCTATAATTTTAATAACATCAGTGCCTACGCAAGTCTTGAGCTGAACCTGGACGTGCATAACCAGCGGTTTGCCCGGCAGGTTGACGAAACACTGGAAGAAATTATTCTTAGGGATTGCGATCCGGTTACAGCTGAATCATTTGTCAAAAAGACTAACCTGTTTGACACCCTGATCTATAGGCTATCTTATGAATCGGTGCGATTTATATTTTTCATTTTCACGTTCTATTTCAAACGGGAAAAGAATTGAATTGTCCACTAGTCAATGCCACGCATTCGCTGAATTAGCATTGAAGATAAGTGGATCCCATTTCAACTCAACCAGATAGTAGCCTTGCGAA
>JAYVBN010000359.1:0-6471 GCA_043750455.1 Bacteroidia bacterium
CGAGCAAAAAATTGATCGCACGATAATCAATGTTAGAAGCAATATCAGCAGAGCAGGTGGATCAGCCCTTGATGTATTGCAGCGATCACCTGGCGTAACGGTCGACAAAATGAATAGCGCAATTTCTCTTTCAGGTAAACAGGGCGTGAGGATTATGATCAACGGAAAGTTATCCAGAATACCCATGTCCGCGGTTGTGCAAATGTTGGGCGGGATTAATGCCGAAAATATAGAACGGATTGAATTGATTACTACGCCACCATCAAAGTATGAGGCCGAAGGTGATGCGGGTATGATCAATATCGTCATGAAAAAACTGGAAGATAAAGGCACCAATGGAAACCTCTCAGTATTTAGCGGCTACGGCAGAAGAGGCAAATACGGAGCAACGCTTAACATGAATAGCAGGGCCAAGAATTTGAATGTATATGGAGATCTTTCAACAAGAAACGATTACTCCATTCAACATTTGAATACGCGATGGGCAATACCTATTAATGGTCAAATCAATGAAACGACCAGTAATAATGAAAGACATTCATTCACCGGAGCCAACTCCGGAAGTATTGGTATGGATTGGAATGTTGGCAAGAAAACAACAATTGGTGGTTTGTTTAGTTTCTTCCGCAACAATTGGGATATGGATGCCATGGCGGATATTACAAGAACGATTAATCAAAATCCCTCTGCCAATATAATGATGAACACCCTTGAAGATAATGACTGGAAACAATTATTGGGTAACATTAACCTACATCACCAATTCAATAAGGACTATAGCCTCTCTTTCGATATTGATCGGATTGATTATAACGCTTCAAATCCAACAGATTATTATCAGGATTATTTTGACAATCAGGGTAACCCGACCACGCAAACACAATTGCGCAGTCGCAAGGATACAGGTATAGATATCATGACAACGGCACTGGATTTTACAGGCACCATTAGCAATAAAGTCACCTTTGAAATTGGCGGGAAAGGTTCCTTCACTACACTTGACAATAGTATCATTGTTGATCAATTGGAAAATGGAGGATGGATAGTTGACAACGCATTTACTGTAGATGCACAGATGTATGAGAATATCGGGGCAGCCTATGCTTCCACCACCATCAAGGCGTCCGATAAACTCGATATTCAGGGAGGGATTCGGTATGAACATACCATCACCAATATTGATACGGATACTGAAAAGGATGTGGTTGATCGTAACTACGGTAAGTGGTTCCCTAGCCTATTCTTGAATCATAAAATAAATGATCAGAACAGCTGGGTAACATCTTATAGTCGAAGGATTGGCCGTCCTTCATTTTTTCAACTTGCACCGTTTGTTCTTTTTAATGATCCCAACAATTTTTATAGTGGCAATATTTCATTGCTTCCCTCATTCACCGATGCCGTAAAGCTTGAGTACAGGCATAAAAGCATTCTTTTTTCTTTGCAATACAGTCATGACAAAAATTCGATCACACTCTTTCAGCCGGAAATTAGTGATGACAATAAGCAAGTGAGCACAGCTCAAAATCTGTCGTACCAGGATAATTTTAGCGCAGTATTATCCTTCCCTATTCAGGTTACGAAATGGTGGGAAATACAACTCAATGGAATTGCAAGCAAGAATATAATTAAAGCGTTGTACACAGAAAATCCTCTTACGCTTTCTGTTCACACATTCAACTTCAATGGAACTCAGAAATTTAAAATTTCGAAAACATTTACTGCTGAGCTTTCGGGTTTCTATCAATCGCGTGGTCTGTTTGGTATTTTGGAGGCCAAGCCGTATGGCTCTGTAGATATTGGACTAGAGAAGAGTTTTACCAATTCCAGTCTGCGCCTGTCATATAGTGATATTTTCGGAACCAATAAATGGGGATTTAGTGCTAATCTACCAGAGGAAAATCTGGACATCTACACAAAATTAGATTTCGAAACGACCATCTTGAGTGTTACCTACATGTTGAATTTTGGGAACAACAAACTGAAGGGTAAGAAGGGTGGTAAGACGGGGTCAAAAGAAGAGCAGGATAGATTAAGATAGCGCTTGTTTTCGGGATCAAGCGAGTTGCAGCAGATATTCTTTTTTAAGCAGAGGACAAATCACATATCGCTCATCTTTTGTGTCTTCGTAGACCGCCCTAAGAACTTCATACACATTTCTTATTCCGATTTTCTGAGCCCATTCAAATGGGCCATAAGGATAATTTGTTCCGAGCTTCATGGCGAGATCAATATCTTCCCTTGTTGCTGTGCCCTCTTCCGCGGTGTAGTAAGCCTCGTTAATGATCATGCAAATGACCCGAGGTGTAACAAGCCCGACACGGTCTTCTACTAATTGAAATTTAGTATTGAGTTTTGAGCAGATTTCTTCCAGTTTTGATTTCTGTTCAGCTCTATATAGACTCGCTTCTAAAATTTCTCGATTTAAAAATGAGGGCAATCCCGCAAATCCAAATAATGAGCAATCAATCTGGTGATTGACATTTGCTGCAAGCTGTGATAAATTAATCTTAGCTGTGTTGAGAAAAGCAACCACATTAGGATAGCCTCTGTAGACCTTCATTTGAGAAGGATCTTTGTCGATGCAAAAATCAAAAATGAGATCTTGTTGCTCAAAAAGTAGTGCTCCTTCTCTTTGATTGTGTTTTAGCGTATAAGAATGCGTCTCACCAAATTTTTGCTGACACTCTTTAAAATTCACTTCATTGCCGATGATCAAAATATTCATGCAAGATGATCTTGATTTTTCTGATATTTGATCAAAAGTAACACTCTACTAGTTATGTCAAAAGAAGTCATTTATTCTGCCAACGCTCCAGAACCTATCGGTCCTTACAGCCAGGCCATCAAAGTTGGCAATACACTTTTTATGTCGGGGCAGATTGCGATTCAAAAATCTACCGGTGCAATTCTCACTGGAAACATTATTGAAGAAACGGAACAAGTAATGAGAAATCTGGATGATGTGTTGAAAGCGGCCGGTATGGATTTTTCAAACGTGGTTAAGTGCACCATCTTTCTCAAAAACATGGGCGATTTTCCGAAGGTAAATGAAGTGTACGGTTCCCGATTTGCCAGTCAGCCACCAGCTCGCGAAACAGTTGAAGTAAGTGGTTTGCCAAAAGGTGTTAATGTTGAAATTTCCTGTATTGCCGTGAAGTGAGGAGCCTGCTTCCATCTCACTATGAAACATTAGTACTGCCATTGAGTGCACAAGAAATTTTTAACAGATTTTCCAAGGTTACGAAAAATGACTTTGCTTCTATTCAAGATAAGTCAATCTTATTTTCTGGTTGGGTAAAGGAAGATCGATTTCGCATTTCATTGAAAGTAAACCGACCTAATAATTTTTTGGCGCTTATTAAGGGCAGGATCGAATCCACTTCTTCTGGGAGTTTAGTTTTTCTGGACTATCAACTTTTTCCAACTACTAAATTGTTTGTTACCTTCTGGCTTCTGTTTGCACTACTGTTCACTGCGATTGTTAGTTTTCAATTTTCCAGTACCTGGTATTTGTTTAGTGGATTAACAGTAGCAGTTGGTATTTACTGGATAACCTGGTCGAATTTTAATATTCAATTTAAGATCGCGAGGGAAATTATTTTGAAAATTCTACTTTGAGAGAAATTGTCAATTGGTAGGAATCAGAAGAGACGTTCTAGGTATTATTACTTCGGTAGTTGAATCTAAATTCACCTTAATACTCACTACCTTTGCCCACTATTTAACTGAAATGAGAGAAGTACGAGTTCGTTTTGCGCCAAGTCCTACGGGGGCCCTGCACATTGGCGGGGTAAGAACAGCCCTTTATAATTACTTGCTGGCGCGAAAATATAATGGAACAATGATTTTGCGCATTGAGGATACTGATCAAACACGATTTGTTCCAGGAGCTGAAGAATATATTTTGAAATCTCTCGCGTGGGTGGGGATAAAAATAGATGAAGGAGTTGGTAAGGGCGGCCCCCACTCACCTTATCGGCAATCAGAACGTAAACCAATCTATCGCCAATATGCACAGAAGCTTATTGATGAGGGAAATGCTTACTACGCATTTGATACACCACAAGAGTTGGAGGCCACACGCGAGCAACTAAAAGCAAAAGGTATTTCTAATTTTCAGTATGACAGTATCACTCGCTTGCAGATGAAAAACTCCTTGACCTTGCAGTCGGAGGAGGTGAAGGAAAAATTAGAAGCAGACGAAGCGTATGTGATCAGGTTGAAAGTACCTGCCAAAGAAGAAATTAGATTAACTGATTTAATTAGAGGTGAAGTAGTTGTTGACTCTTTCCAGATTGATGACAAAGTACTTATGAAGTCGGATGGGATGCCAACGTATCACCTGGCAAATGTGGTGGATGACTACTTGATGAAAATATCGCATGTGATTCGCGGGGAAGAATGGCTGCCTTCCGCACCATTGCATGTTTTGCTTTACAAGTATTTAGGTTGGGAAAAAGAAATGCCCCTGTTCGCTCATCTTCCATTACTATTAAAGCCTGATGGCAATGGGAAACTTAGTAAGCGTGATGCGGACAAAATGGGCTTTCCTATTTTTCCATTAGACTGGACTGACCCAACTTCAGGTGAGCTTGCGAAAGGTTATAAAGAGTCGGGTTATTTGCCCGAAGCGATGATCAACTTCCTTGCTTTTTTGGGTTGGAACCCCGGAACAACTCAAGAGATTTTTTCGATGGAGCAATTGATTGAGGCGTTTACGATTGAAAGGGTTGGTAAAGCAGGCGCTAAGTTTGATATTCTTAAGGCGCAGTGGTTCAACCAACAATATCTGAAAGCAAAGTCTGATGAAGAATTGACTTCTTATTTATTGAATTCACTGGCATTAGAGAAAATAGAATGCTCGAAAGAGAAAGCATTAAAAATTTGCGCGGTGATGAAAGAGCGGGTAACTTTTCCGCAAGACTTTTGGCTGAATGGTAAATTCTTTTTTCACGCACCAACCTCATTTGATGAGCAAGTCGTTTCTAAAAAGTGGAATGATGACACGGTGAAAGTGTTGACAGCTTATCGCGAAGAGATTAGTAAGCTATCTGATTTGAAATCCGAAGTGGCAAAATCTACATTGGAGACGGTCACGACACAGTTAGGAATTGCCTTTGGAAAAATTCTACAATCTCTTCGTGTCTCCATTACGGGTGGTGCATCAGGTCCGGATCTTATGATGACGATGGAGATTATTGGTAAAGATGAAGTGATCAGCAGAATCAGCTATGCATTGAATAATTTGAAAGTAAAAGTTGGTTAAACAACTATCGTATGTCAAAAAAAAAGGATCTACCTGCCGGAAAGTCCAGCAAAAAGCAAGGTAAAGCGCGCGTTCACCCCGACCTCGATGGACTGGAAGTTTCCATCAACCAGTTTGGTGAATTAAAAACGAATATGAACATTGAAAAGATCAATGAGTTTCTGGACAAGAACGTGGATGATAAGAAATTTGAAGAGCGCATTGATTACGAAGACATAAAAAAAGGAAAGAAGAAAAAGGAAAAGTAGAAAACCACCTTTCCGTCATTGACTTATTTGAGAATTTGATTGGAACATAAATTAAAAACGAACTCCAAAAGAGATCTTACTTTGAAGGCACAGGCTTAAACAGGATTCAGCTTATAGTTGCCTTTTAAAAAATTCCCAAGCTTCCACGTGCACATCAATGTCGTTTGGATAATCGTGTTTGCCGCCAATTACTTTCAGCAAGACTACTTCGGGTTTGTCTTTCTCTTTGTATGTGTATCGTTCAATGGTCTTACCATCAGCTGGATCATTGTCAGGAATGAATTCTTTTTTGGGTTCACCACTGTATCCAGCAAGGGAAGTCCAATATTGAAAAGTGCGATCGGTGGAACGCACATTGCCCATAATAAAAGTTCCTGATTGCATCATTCCTCCATTATATGGATTGAGCGGATCGGCTGTGCCGTTTACGATCATTATAGATATAGGCACCTTTGCTTCGGTGCAATCAAAATTGTCAACATCGGGTAAGTTGGCGATGAGGGCTGTTACTGCTCTAAATTTTCCCGGCATAGTCATGGCCAGTTTGTAGCACATGTGCCCGCCACCGGACGTGCCAACGGCAAAAACCTTTTGTTCGCTGATTTCATATTTTGTTTTGAAGTATTGGATCATTGAATTAAAAAAAGTCGCTTCATTAATGTTCTCCTGGTTGGCCAGTGAACTTGCCACTTTCCGGCATTCGTTCCAATATTTTTTGTATCCATCCGGATAGACCAGCAAAACATTTTCCGTTGCTGATGTCTCAGCCAGTTTTCCTGCCCTGCTCATCATGTCCTTTCCATTTCCACCAGAACCATGAAGAACAAAGACTAAACTGCCATCGGCTTTATCGGAGGAAGGTTTTGCAAAATGAAATGTTCTGTAGTTGCCATCCACCTGAATGGAGTCGCTCATGACTTGAGCAAGTGAGTTGATAGTGATTGCAAATGACAG
>JAYVBN010000360.1:0-3538 GCA_043750455.1 Bacteroidia bacterium
AAGTTTCTCATCAGAACCCGAAGTAAGAACCTGTCCTTCACTCGCTATGTCAAGGTTATTTGTATAGATAATCTTGGCACTAGGCAAAAACAAAATATTTATTGAATATCCCACATACCCAAATGGCCTTACTTTACCTGCCGCGTCTGCGAACTTTAGATAAACAGGAATATCAAACCAGTTCTGCTTTTCAAAATAAGATAGATTGTCGCCCTTAAAGCTTCCACTATAATTAATTTTAAAGCTCTTACGTGAATACGTAATATCACCGCACAAACTAAAATTTTCATTGATGTTCCAATCAATTCCACCGCCAAGCTGAAATCCTGGTTTAATACTATGCTTAGTGTCAACCGGCTCTGAAAATGTATTCACCTCGTGAATCAATCTATAAAGAGTAGCGTTGCCACCAATGCGAACGTGCGGGGTAAAAATTGGTGTAGTGGTAAATTTTTTACTTAAATAAAAAATATCGATTGGATCTTTTGCAACATCGGCTACATATTCCGGGTCTGCACTTAATAATTTCATATAGCTATCCTCTGCTGCAATGGGGTCGTCAATCAAAAGATAAGCCTGTGACAATAGAAGATAGGCTCTTACACTTTGCTCTGTTGAAAATTTCGAGAGGCAATCTTTCAATATAGAAGGCAAACCATAAAAATGACCCGCATCAAATTCATTCTGCGCCTGGGTAAGGACTTGTTCACACTCCGAGTCGTTTTGAGCGAAAGATGAAAATGTGACAGAGAAGAAAATTAAGCAGGTAAAATAAAATTCCTTGCGCATCTTCTTACCTTAAAAATCTTTGATCAATAAACTCTTGCAAGTACTTTCATAGGTAATACCATTGGCCACATAGATATTCCATTCCTCGGGCGTCATATTGCGTGGAAGCTTGGGGCAAACTTGTTCTGCTAACATTTGGGGATCTGTTGGCCATACTCTGATCTCTCCATTATTGCAAGAGGTGAGCAAGAAATCTGATCCCGCAGAGAAGGCCATATCCCACACCTGCCCATTATTGTTATCCATAAGTATCGGTAGATCTTCTTCATGATCAACCACCCACATGTGCATTCTCTTATCCAATCCCGCACTTGCCAGAAGCAAACCATCCGGACTAAACTTGATATCCGAAACACCAGCTTTATGACCTCCTAATTCCTTTACCTGCTTTTGGAAAACCAAATCGTAAAGCTTAACAGTGCCTTTATAAGGAGTTCCCTTTTCATTTAACAGCTCTGTACCGTACGCAACCAGTGGCTTAGTGGGATGGAAGGCAACCGATAAAATTCGGTTAGGCGCTTCCCTTGCCAAAACACTAACTGCATTATTATTGGAAAGATCGATTAGAACAAGTTCACCAGAAGGTGACGCTCCGACAACAGATTTTCCATCCGAGCTTATATCAATGGATTTCAAATTATAAGGAACGCTCACAAGCAATTTACTTTGACCTGTCTTATGATTTGTGAACCGTATCGTTTTGTCTGATGACGCAGATATAAAGCCAGATTGATCCGGTAAGAATTTTATATCATTCACAAAACCTTTGTGGCCTATAACTTTCACCGGCTTATCTTTTGTTACCAGATTATAGATTTGCATGAAAGAGGAATCGCTACCATTAATAAGATATCCTTCATCTTTACTTAGTGCCAGCACACGATTTGGAAAAGGATTGGAGCCAATATTTTCTCCGTCCGTGGCAAGTTTGGCATAATCACCCTTCACAATAAATCCGTCATTACCAGTTGTGTAAAAAGTGCTGCTTGTGCTGGATACAGCAACTGCAAACATTTTATTTTTCAATCCACCAGGTACTTTTACCGCATTGTAGTTTAATCCTGATAATTTGGTAAGTGCTGAATATAACCCTCTGAAAACATAAGGGTCGTATTTCTTGCCTTCATACTTTGTGTGGAATAAATAACCTTGCATGGACAATAATCCCGCAAGTTCTTTATCATCCATTGTTTCTGCTTTTGCCTCTAGCGATTGTGCAACGGAGAGATACAAAAGCCTGTTTGCTTTATCATAGTTTTCCTTTGCAATCTTCGTTTGATTTTCCGCAACCTGTCTTGCCTCCGACTCTTTACCTTGGGCGGCAATCGCTATATCTTCTTGCCGTTTAGCTTCCTTAAATTGTGCTTCTGCAAAATCCCTCGCAATCTTGGTATCTGCTAATGCCTTTTGTAAATCTTGCAGAGCCGCAGTTAAGGCTTCTTGCTTCTGTATAGCAATTTTCGTTTGATCTACCGCTACCACCCGTGCACTATCGGCTTGATTTTTTGCTATCACCGCAAGGTTTTCTTGCTGAATAGCTATTGCTGCCTGTTGCTCGGCCTTAATTTGTTGAGTTAGCCCGTAAAAGAAGAAAAACAACGCAACAATAAATGCTGATCCTAAAATAAGAGATGTAACTCTTGCTCTGCGCAGTCTTCTGCGCTGCAACATTTCCTGGTTCTTGAGCTCCGCATCATAGGTGATACGGCTGGTGTCCAGAAATACGATTGCCCTTTCAAACGCTATATCATATCGTTGAGCCCAGGTGCGTGTAGGCTTCTGCTTCTTTTGCCAGTTTAATGCAAGCTGAAGATCAGGCGGTCTCCACAAACCAGTTTTACCAATCTGGTACATGGCAGCCGCTTCGGATATACGCTTGTACATCCCCGCAGATTCATGTTCCTCGCCTACCCATCCCGAAAGGCGATTCCAAATCCGCATCATACTCTCGTGTGAGAGCTCAATAATTGAATTTGCATTAAGTGAAACGTGAGATCCTGGCATCAGGAATGACCTTCCTGATTTCCTGAAATGGTTTACTACATTCACCACTTCCTTTTCACTCGCATCGGCAAGTTCAGCAACCACACCGATCTTAACCGGTCTTCTCATTTCCTGATTATCCTGGTTCTTTTCGGTGGTGTTTTTGAAAAGTATTTCTGCTATCTCCTTCTCGCGTGTGGAAAGTTCATCAAATGCTTCATTTGCGTGAAGAGAAAGAGCCTGTGAAATCTTACCTATTGAGTTATAATGACGGATGTCCATCGGCTCACCATCTTCACGGTTGGCAACCCAATAATCCCATGTGCGCATGAGCGCGTGCTGCATAATGGGAAGTTGATCCTGATTATCACCAATATCGCTTAAAAGCTTCTTAACAAGGCGCTGAGAGATTCTTCCACCACCCACAGCAACGGGGCCTTCAATGGCCATACGTTTTTGTTCGCGGGTCATCTGTGGCACCAGGTAATTACTGGTGTTAATCATCTGGGTAAGACCAGGAAAAGCCGCACAATCTCCAATAAAATCAGATCTCATGTTGATGGCAACATAAATAGGAACTCGCTTCTGATTAACAGCGGTAAGAATGAGATTTACATAGGCAGTTGCCTCATTTGAGAATTCATCATTTTTAGAATCCCTAAACCTGAAAAGCTCCTCAAACTGGTCGATTGAAATAAAAACATTTTCGCCCGCCTTGTTTTGCAGAAATTTCGAAACTTCGATCAACCCATCAGATCCGCTACGA
>JAYVBN010000361.1:0-10167 GCA_043750455.1 Bacteroidia bacterium
GAAACCGGAAACGAACGCAGATTTCGTTCGGCCGGGCCATTGCTAACGATTCCTTTATTATTGAATTCACTGCCGTGGCTTGGGCATTGAAGATGATCACCAGAAGCCTGTAACTCTGCACCTTGGTGCGAACATTTCATCCATATAGCACTGTATTCATTTTCTGAAAACCGGTATACATAAATGGGGAATTCCAGTTTATCATTTTGTATAATAATAAACTGTCTGGATAACGTCTTTTCTTTTTGTATGTAAGTGAATTCGGATTTTAAAACTGCAATTCCAGTTGACTCAACTGTTCCGTTTACGTAATGCGTAGTTTGACAACTTGACAACATACCTGTTAGAATGCCACCACCCACGCAAAGGATGCATCCCTGTTTTACAAAATCACGTCTGTTCATTTTTATAGGCTTTCTAAAAATCTGATCAGTTTATTTTTTTCTTCAATTGAGAGAGATTTAAAACTATCCCTCGTTTGAGTAGCCTCACCACCGTGAAGAAGAATTGCCTCTTCTATGCTTTTTGCCCGTCCATCATGCAACAAAAAGTATTGACCACCCTGTGAATTTTTAGATAAGCCTAAACCCCAAAGCGCAGGAGTGCGCCATTCCGATGTAGTGGCTGAGCCTTCGGTATAACCATCATCCAGTCCACTGCCCATATCGTGCAATAACAAATCGGTATACGGGTAGAACTTCTTGTCAGAAAGTGATTGCACCAATGAGCTTCCTGTTTTCATCTCTTCCCGATGACATTTGGCGCAACCAATATCTGCAAACAACTGCTTTCCATTCAAGATTGCGTTGTCTGTCTCACGGGGTACTGGTGCTTTAAGTGTTTGCAAATAGAATACAACATCTTGGATAGTTTGATTTGAGATTTCCGGATCAAACTCAACTCCCGAGTAGGTATCGTGAGGTTCATAAGTTGAAGTGATTCCAATATCCTGATTGTAAGCCTGAGCCGTTTGCTGCAACAGGTCATAAGTCGCACCTTTTTTTCCAAACCTTGCTATGTATTTTCCATTTTGTTCCACGCTTCCCGTTCTTGGCCTAACATAATTTTTAAGTTCAATCCAATTTGCAACACCACTGATTCCGTCTCCATTCAAATCACCAGGGTCAGCCCACGCCAGAATGTCTGCATCGCTTACGGCATCTAAAAAGCCGAGCCCGGTATTGGCTGGTGGTGTTATTTTCGAAGAAGTCGCTCCCGAAGGAATCTGTTCTGGTGTAAAACCTGGAACGGCTCTGTGTTGCAATTGCGGTCCTCCAGAATTCAAAAATTGATTTCCGGTTTCATCGATCTGCCCAAAGCGTGTAAGTGTACTAAACGGATGTCCTTTGCCATCACCGGCATGGCAGCTTCCGCACGAAGTGGCCACAAACAGCGGCCCCAATCCATTTACAGTTGTAAAAATTTCATCGTTGAATGCAACATCACCCCGCTGAAATTGAAGATTCTGTGCTTCATTAAGTCCAGTTAGGGGGCCATCAAGAATTGCAGAATCATCAGGCGCTACCGGTTCGAATTGCTCACACGCAGCGATGAGTAAACTTATCGGCAGAAACCAAAACCTCTTCATTTTATTTTTATATTGGCAAAAATAAAAATTTAGTCTAATCTAAAAAATAAATTTAAGAAAGTAATTTTCAATACCCGTTTTTTAACTAAATAAAAGGGTTTGAAAGAGTTGGATAGAAAAGAAAGGTCAATTCACATTTAAAGTAAACGTCAAATCCAGATCAGTTTCACCTGTATTTGAGTCTGAAGTATCTGTTTTTAAACCAGGCTGATGTTTAAGCAACACCCTGAATGTGCCTGATAGTGTTGCAGTACCAACCAATGTTGCTGAGGTCCATGTGGTAGTTAACCCCAATGGTTTTCCATTTGCATCATTAGAATTAGTACCACCTGAGTAATTGACGGCATCCGCCCGAGCATCAATATTTCCATTTCCTGTTGGATTTGAGAATGTATTATTCGTCCATGCAAAAAAGAATATGTGTTCGTCACCTTCCTCTTCCACTTCATCTGTTACATTATATTCTGGTGCTGTGGGTGCCGCCAGGCCATTGACCAATTCGATTGTAAGGAGATATGTTTTATTTGGCAAAAGATTCATTGCGCCATCTACTTTAATATCTTGCACACCCTCGCCATCCGGATCTGTGGCGGTAACCACCACAGTTGATCCACCACCGTTGGGAGTAAATGTCAGTGTTGCCTTGGTGATTAATTCGGGCACATCTTCTTTGGCTGGATCGTCTTTTTTGCATCCATGAAATGCGAGAAAGGATGTCAATAAGAAGGCAATCGAAAGAAATTGAACTATGACAGTTTTTAGTTTAGTTAAGTTATGTTTCATGATTGATTATTTTTTAATTAAAAAATACATTTTAAAGAGATGATAAAATTGTTTCCAATGTCATTGGCATAGTATCGGAAGCGATTGGTGTACTCTCGATAGGTAGTGTTCAATATGTTTTCGGCCGCTATACGAAAATCGTATCTGACTTTTTCCTTGTTCACAGAAAACCCGGTGGAGGCATTCCATAGATAGTATCCGGCAGGTGCTTCCATAAAATCAAAGTTGGAAGTATTGCCTGCAAATAGATCAATGCCCTGTTCGTTTGCTTCTTTGATTTCTCTAACAGTAACTACCCGTGGGGCACGATGTTGCCTGGCTATGTATTTTATCTTTGTTTCAAAGAAGAAATTTTTTAGGGCGAAGCGCCTTGGTTCTTCAAAGCGCAGAACTACCTCATACCGGTTGGACGGAATGAATACCAGAAAATCATCATTGCGTTCGTCTGTTGCCCTCAGCAACGACATCTTAGAGCTTATCTTAAATTGCGAACTAAGTCGCCATGAACCAGAAAAATCCAATCCCAGGAATGACGCATCGGTTTGTGTGTATCGAAAGTAAGGATATGTACCTCGTATGTTTTGCGTAATGCCTGTTGGCCGTAAGTAGATGTAGTTGAAAATATAATTCACGTAAGCAGTTGCTTCAAACTGAAACCGATCTACATGATATTGATACGTATTTACCCATTTTAACGCTTGCTCAATTTTGAACGGAACGTCCTTAATACTCATCACCTCGTTGGTGGAATCATTCAGAAGCAATCCATATTCAATGGCTGCAGCACTTTGGTGTGTTCCCAAACTATATAACTCAGCTACATGTGGCGGACGCCACGCGCTGCTTACGTTTATACTTAAGGATTGATTTTTAGTAAGCGGAATTGAAGCACCGATAGTAGCACTTGGATTTTTGAAGATAAGCTGGTCTTTGTAAAGCTTGTTCTTGAAATCATATCCAGTTACATTGTACTTCCGGTAATCGTAGCGCATGCCTACATCTATAGCCCATTTTTTAAGTTGGAAATTGGAGATGGCAAACACACCAGCAGATAGGCTTGTAAAATTGGGTATGAATGGAATGCGTTGCGTGCCCGGAATGTTCGTATTGTCTTGAAACATTCCCGTTGCGCCAAAACAGAGTGTTGCATTTTTTTTATTTGTTATTTCGTATTCCGTTTCAAGCGTATGTGTATTGAGTCGCAAATCAATTGAAGGAATCTGCGAAAGCCCACCTTTACGAATATCAAATTCTTTGCGGTTGTTATTTTGAAATCCGTATTGTAGTTGCCATTCACCTTTGCTTGTTTGAAGATGGGAGTTGAGCTTTATTAAATTATGACTTACCTCTTGCCGCGGCTCACCAATTTTATAACTAAACCCTGAGGTATACTGAGGCGGCTCACGTTCCATGGCCGCAACAAGATCGTCAAGGTTGCTAATAGCAGTTCCTTTTAGAATACCAAGTTGAGTTTGAAAGTGACTGTAGAATGCTTCAACTCCATACTTCTTGTTATGGTAGCCTGTTGCTGCGGAAAAGTCTAACTCTTTTATTCCAGTATTAGTAAGGTGATAAGTTGGTGTCTTAAAATCGCCAGCACGTTTTGCAGTTCCTTGCGCGCGCCACCCCCAGCCATCATGGTTTTTAATTCCACCCTCAAACATACCTGAGATGGTGCCAGAACGTCCATTGCTTTGCGCGATTGTATTAATTGAACCTCCCATCTCATTCTTCTCTGGCAAGTCGGGTGGGTTTACAACAACTACACCTCCCAATGCATCGGTTCCATATTTTATTGCCGATGCATCTTTTATCACTACCACATTCGATGCGATAAACGGATCGATCTCTGGCGCATGCTCAGCTCCCCATTGTTGACCTTCCTGTCGTATGCCATGATTAAGTATCAGCACTCGCTGGCTATGCACACCATGAATCACTGGTTTGAAAATACCCGGGCCGGATTGAATTGAATTTACGCCAGGGATTTCTTTTAATGATTCGCCCAAAGTTTTGCCTGCCGATTCTGCGAGTTGCTTTTCAGTAAGGGTTACAAAATTCTGAGCGCCATCTGTATGTGCAAGCTTCTCCTGGATGATGACTTCATTCATCTGGGTAATCTCAGGTACAAGTAAAAAATCCGTTGATGTATTTTTTGTTAGGGTAACCTGAGTAGAGATAGTTTTATAGCCAACAAACGAGCAAAGAATAGTGTAGCGACCTGCACAGATAGAATTGATTGTGAAATTGCCTTTGGCATCAGTGACGGTACCGATATTAAGTTCAGTTACAAAAACATCTGCGGAAGCCAATGCCTCTTTCGTTTCAGCATCGAATACTTTCCCACTGATCGCGAATGAGCAATTGCTTTGCGCGATTACATGCACAGGTAGGAGCAACACGAATAGTGATATTCTGATAAACAGTTCCAAGAAAATAGAATTTAAAATAATGGGTATGAGTATGTACAGTTGCGTACAAGACTCATGTGATCTTAATCAGATCAAAAAAATGATTACGCGAAGACGGGAGGAGCCCGGTCTTGAGAGAAAGAAACTGAAATGAGTTCTACTACAACATTGAAAGCCGATGTCTTGGTGATCTCTTGTGGTGGGCTTTCAAGTTGTATAAAGGGGTCTGAAAGTAAATTAAATACGATATCCAGCGAACAAATTTTGCAATGCTCTCCGTGTTTTTGAATAGCCGATTCACCTTTTTGTAATTCTATTGCTGGCTCATGCACATCGTGGCGATCATGAAACAGATTGACAGCAAATTGGCTAAAGAGCAGATTTGCAATCAATAGAAAACGGAAGGCCATATGTAAAGTTTTCCTCTTCAAAATTTTTGGATGCACAAATATAGCATACAATATCTTCTCCCTGATAGTTCCAATTGCATTAAAAAAGCTGTTTAGGAGTTGATCGGATGACAATTGAAGCCGAGATTTGCACCGTGGCTGAGAAAAAAATGTATTTGGTAAGCAATGCAGGAGTAATTGTAAAAGAACCCCTTGTTAAACCAAAGCCAGAAATTGGAATTGATGTGCTGACTTCGATAAGTCC
This sequence comes from Bacteroidia bacterium, assembly GCA_043750455.1. Lineage (GTDB taxonomy): Bacteria > Bacteroidota > Bacteroidia > Cytophagales > Cyclobacteriaceae > ELB16-189. Next base: position 5,437 of record JAYVBN010000361.1, read on the forward strand.
ACAAACACTTGAGGATTCTCATATTTATGTACACTGTTACTTTGACAACGTATATAAAGATATGCTCATCCGCATTTGGAAAACAACTTTTTTGGTAGACAAGGCTTCGGGAACCCAGGCTGGTATGATACATGCCGAGAATATATCAATCGCCCCTCAGTGGACATTAATCGCAGATGGCACCACTTTTCATTTTTTACTAATCTTCTCTTCCCTTCCGAAATCCTGCGAACGTTTTGATTTCAGCGAAGAGATCCAGCAGGCAGGCGGCTTTCTTGTAAAAGACATCCTTCGGAACAAAGAGGATGTATATCACATTACAATTGTCTAGCTACTGCAAATAGAAAGACAGAGGCAATTGCTGCTTCGAACTATTTATTCCATAGAGCAATACCTTTCCTTTGTATTTAGTAAAGAATTCTATTACTGCTTCTGGGTCTTTTACCCGTTGGCGATTGATTTGAATAATTGTGTAGTTTTCCGGTAGGCCAAGTTTTTTAAAAAGGCCATCTTTTATTTTGGTAACCTTTACTCCATAATCAACAGCCTCAAGGTTTGCGCCAATTAGTGCATCATTGTAAATTTTTCGTTTAATAATATTGGTATCGCCTGCCTTGTTAACAAGGGTAACAGTCGTTGTGCCTGATTTATTCTCTCGCAGATATGTGATCGTAATCTTGTCGCCAGGTGAATGGAAGCTCAATTCTTCTTCAAAGGCACTTTCACTGTTAATGTCGACATTATTTAATTTGGTGATAATGTCCCCCTCCCGAAGTCCGGAAGCATAAGCGGCTCCATCGCGATCAACATCACCTAACAATACACCTTTTAAGTCTTTTCCTGTTATATCGAGATCATATTTAGCGGCATTCTGATAATCGTATTCAATCGCATTGCCTCCGAAGATTGGCTTTTGCGAAACGCCATACTTGATCAAATCATCCACTACTTTTTTGGCAATATCCACAGGCACTGCAAACGCATAACCTGTGTACGAACCAGTTCTGGATAGAATAGCAGTATTAATTCCAATCAACTCGCCATTCTTATTAACCAATGCCCCACCACTGTTTCCAGGATTGATAGCCGCATCAGTTTGGATAAACGATTCGATAGGAAATTTATCTTCTACAATATTGATCCGTCTGCCTTTGGCACTTACAATCCCAACTGTAACAGTAGAGGAGAGGGAAAACGGATTACCAACGGCAACAACCCATTCGCCCACGGCCAATGACTTTGAACTACCAAGTGTAATTGAAGGAAGGTTTGATTCTTTAATTTTCAAAACCGCAAGATCGGTTGACGCATCAGTACCAATCAATTCAGCTTCATAAGCTCTTTTATTGTAGATGACCTGAATTTTTTCGGCAGATTCGACCACGTGATTGTTTGTAACGATGTATCCATCCTGCGAGAAAATAACCCCCGAACCCGAACTGACTTGTGTTTGTTGTCCGCCTCCGTTGAACAACAAATCCCAATACGAATAAGAGGCTCCACTCTGCGAGATGCTGTTAATATAGACTACACTGGGAATTGTCTTTTCTGCCGCCTTGCTGAAATCCACATTGTCGACCGGACCAGGAATTGAAGTGGAGGTTAGGTTAGGTTTGTAAACTTCCTGTGGCTCATAGCTGGTGACTTGATATGGTTCACTATCTCGCTGGCGGGATTTTTTTTCTTCCTGATAAGAGAAAAGAGCATATGCTCCAGTCAATCCTGCCAAAAATCCAATAACAATTGTCTGTAGTGTTTTCATTAGCGTATCTTTTAGAGACGCAAAATCTTGCATCTTTACCTGTTCAAGAGATTATCAAAAATCATCCCAAACATACAACGTGAAATTTTGTCAGTTGATATACAAAAATGGTTGAGACCCGAAATATTCCGTCTTTACGTTAATTTTACGGGCTATGGGTATCCGATCTGTACTAGCCAAGCCTTTTGCTTCCTACATCGCCAAGCAGACTAAAGAGTGGTCGTTGAAGCCGGAGGTTTATCAACAAAAAGTTTTTGAATCCCTATTACAGACTGGCAGGAAAACTCTGTTTGGAAAAGATCATGGTTTCGAATCCATTAAAAGTTATGAGGATTTTAAAAGGCAAGTGCCCATCCGCGATTACGAAGTACTGAAACCGTATGTTGAAAAAGTACTTCATGGCGAATACGATATTTTATGGACAGGCAAGCCGGCCTATTTTGCAAAAACTTCCGGCACCACTTCCGGCACAAAGTATATTCCAATCACAAAAGATTCGGTGCCCAACCACATTAACAGCGCGCGCAATGCTCTGCTTAGTTATGTTCATGAAACGGGTAACGGATTTTTTTTAGATGGTGGTTTAATTTTCCTTTCGGGAAGCCCTGAGTTGGATGAAAAGGCCGGGATCAAAACTGGTAGACTTTCTGGTATCGTCAATCATCACGTTCCTGGCTATTTACGCACCAATCAAAAACCAACCTATGCTACAAACTGTATTGAAGATTGGGAGGAGAAGTTGGATAGAATTATTGATGAGACGATTTATATTGACATGACATTGATCTCGGGTATTCCGCCCTGGGTGCAAATGTATTTCGATCGCATCCAGGCTCGCACCGGAAAGAAGATCAAAGATGTTTTTCCCAACTTCTCGATGTTTGTTTATGGAGGTGTAAATTTTGAACCATACCGAGCCAAGCTATTTGATACCATCGGTAAGAAAATTGATTCAATTGAAACCTATCCGGCATCGGAGGGATTTATTGCCTATCAGGACACGCAAACAGAGGAGGGTTTGTTACTGCTGCTGAACTCTGGAATATTTTTTGAGTTTATTCCTGCTGAAGAATATTTCAATGACAATCCAAGTCGCTTGAGTATCGGAGAAGTTGAACTTGGAAAGAATTATGCGGTGGTCATCAATAGCAACGCAGGTCTTTGGGGTTATTCCATTGGCGACACCGTAAAGTTTGTCTCTAAAAATCCATACCGGATTATTGTAAGCGGAAGGATCAAACATTTTATTTCAGCATTTGGCGAGCATGTAATTGGTGAGGAGGTGGAGAAGGCGATGAAGCTTACCATGCAGAAATTTCCTGAAGTGGAATTGGTAGAGTTCACCGTGGCACCTAATGTTGCCCCTAAAGAAGGGATGCCGCACCATCAGTGGTTAATCGAATTTGCAAACCCACCTCAGGATTTGGAAAGATTTAGTCTGGAGTTGGATAATCAATTGCGGCAATTGAATGTTTATTATGATGATTTGATTACCGGGAATATTTTACGCACGCTCCGGATTGAATCGTTAAAGAAGAACTCATTTATTGATTACATGAGATCATTGGGAAAATTGGGTGGACAAAACAAAGTGCCACGACTTTCCAATGATCGTAAGATTGCGGTGGAATTGGTTAAATTTGAATTATAAAAAAGAAGACGTGATAACGGAAGTTCAAAAGAAAGTAATTTTTAAAATACTTAGCCCATACGATCCTATCAAGGTTTGGGTTTTTGGATCTTATGCGCGCGGTGAAAATAAATCGGATAGTGATTTAGATTTGATGGTGAATTTGGGAAAACGGATAAATCTTTTGGACTTTATTGGAATTGAGCAGGAGCTTTCAGAGGCGTTAGGGATTAAAGTAGATTTGGTAACAGAAGGTTCCATTGATCCCATGGTAAAGCCGTATGTTGATAAAGATATTAAGCCACTTATGGCACATGAAGAGTGATAAAATCTACCTCGATCACATCCTCCAAGCCATAGTATCGATACTTGATTATACTCGCGGCATGAATGATCAGGATTTTTATAATAACAGACTAGTCGTTGATGCTGTCATTAGAAATTTTGAAATCATTGGAGAGGCAACGAAAAGAGTTTCCTTAGACTTAAGAAAAGCAAATCCCGAAATCCCTTGGGTCAAAATGGCCGGCTTGCGTGACAAACTTATTCATGATTATATTAAAGTCGACTTGCAATTGGTATGGGATGTGGTAATTGATGTACTCCCAGTCCAGAAAAAGGAAATTGAAATAATTAGAGCACGTCTTTGATTTGCAGAGAGCATTTCAATTAAGTCCTTACAGGGCAATTTCTGAGAACCTATGCCGCAATTAACGATCTTAATGCCCGCCTTTAATGCAGCTTTGTACTTAGTTGAGGCCGTTGATAGTTTGCTAAACCAAACTTTTCAGGATTTTGAGTTGTGGATCATGGATGATGGCTCCAAAGACAACACACCTCAGATCATACAATCATTTTCGGACGTTCGCATCAAGAAATTTTATTTGGAGCATAATAGGGGCAGGGTTCTTTTGATAAATGAATTTATAAAAAAAGTGAGTACAGAATTCTTTACAGTGACAGATGCTGATGATGTCTCGCACCCTCAACGCTTTCAACTGCAAATGGAATTGTTCAAAAATGACGCTGAATTAATGATGTGTGGCACTTCCTATGCTGCAATGGACGACAAAGGATTTTTATTTAGAGAATTGAGGTTGCCAACAGATTACAAAGAGGTATACGAACAAATGCACCACCGCTGCCAATTTCTTGGTGCCTCAACAATCATGCGGAGCAGCCTGATCACCAGTTTCCCCGAATTTTATCGTTTGTATTTCAAAGACAATATTGCTGATGCCGATCTAGCCTCACGAATAGTGGATCGTTTCAAAGCAGTTAACATTTCATCGTCTTTGTACTATTACCGAATGGTCAAAACTTCTTTGACCCGAAAAAG
>JAYVBN010000362.1:0-6245 GCA_043750455.1 Bacteroidia bacterium
ATGACTCCATTAAGATCCTTTTGAATTTAAAAAAACCTATGACCGTTTTCTCCTGGGGGGGTGAACGAGACACCATTTTTAGTTCAATGGACTCCCTCAATTACTATGAACGGTTCCTTCAAACAGGTATGATGGCGATGGATCCTATTTCGGGTGATATTAAAGCATGGGTAGGCGGAATCAACCACAAACACTTTAAGTACGACCATGTAAAGCAAGGCACACGTCAGCCCGGATCTACTTTCAAACCTTTTGTTTACGGTTTAGCTATGGAATCCGGCTATTCTCCCTGCGAAAAGAGAAAAGATATATCACCCAGTTTCAAGGTTTCAGGAACTGCCTGGTCTCCTGATAATGCCGATGGATCAAAAGGCACTGGAAGAGAAATGACCTTGCGGGAAGCAATGGCCGAGTCAGTAAATTCAATTACAGCTCAGGTTATGCAAGAACTTGGCCCTGAAAATGTCGTTGAGTTTGCCACACGTGTTGGTATTGACAGTGAACTTGACCCTGTACCGTCCTTGTGCCTGGGCACCAGTGATGTTTCCGTTTATGAAATGGTGGGAGCTTACAGCACATTCGTAAACAATGGGATTCATATCAAACCATTATTTATAACACGCATAGAAGATAAAAATGGAAACGTCATTGAAAACTTCGTTCCAAAAACACACCAGGCTCTCAATGAGCAAACTGCGTTTAAAATGATATACATGCTTCGGGGTGGCGTAGAAGAAGACCGTGGAACTTCACGGGGTTTACCAAAAGAATTAAAGATTGACAATGAGATTGGAGGTAAGACCGGCACTACAAATAATGCTTCCGATGGTTGGTACATGGGCATTACTCACAATCTTGTTACAGGCGTTTGGGTAGGCGGAGATGAGCGAAGCATTCATTTTCCTTCTTGGGATTTTGGAGCAGGAACTAAATCAGCACGCCCTATCTGGTCAATCTTTATGACCAAGGTCTATGCAGATACAGCAACTCACATCTTGAAAGGACAATTTAAGAGACCAGCATCTGGGCTTGATCTTTCCTTTGATTGCAGAAGATTTGAAGAAGAGTCAGATTCCATTATTGTTGACGAAGAGCCAATGGAGATTAACAATTAGTCGAACATTTGAATGACAGGGGTTCTCAAAGAACAAGTTTCATCACTGCCTGATTCACCTGGGGTTTACCGATTTTATAACCATGAGAAAATTCTTATCTACGTTGGAAAAGCCAAAAGTTTAAAAAAAAGAGTTGGAAGTTATTTTAACAAACAATCACAATACAACCGCAAAACAGAAAAACTTGTTTCTGAGATTGCTGAAATAGAGTACACCTTAGCTCCCTCTGAGTTCGATGCATTACTTCTCGAAAATAATCTCATAAAACAGAATCAGCCTAAATACAATATCTTATTAAAAGACGATAAGACCTTCCCCTACCTGTGTATTCTTAAAGAACGTTTCCCTAGGATTATATCCACAAGAAAATACATTCCTAAACAAGGAGAGTATTTCGGCCCATACACTAGTGTCGTTTCCATGAACAGCGTGCTGGAGCTAATACGCCAACTCTATTCTATCCGAACCTGCAGCCTGTTATTAAGCAATGAAAACATTGAACAAAAGAAATTTAAGGTTTGCCTGGAGTATCAAATAGGAAACTGCAAGGGACCTTGCGAAGGATTACAAAACGAAGAGGGTTATCTGGATGAGATAAGTCAAGCCAGAAACATTATTAAAGGGAATTTAAGTGTGGTGGAGAATTACCTTACCCACCACATGAAAAAATCTGCCTCTTTTCTCGAATTTGAAAAGGCCGAACTTTTCAAAAACAAATTAGAATTGTTGGAGAAGTTTCAGTCCAAATCTCAAGTTGTAAATAGAAATCTAACGGACATCGATATTATCACAATTAGTAGCAATGAAAAGGATGCCTTTATCAACTACATGCAGGTAAAAGAAGGGGCAATTATTTTCAGCAAGAACCTTGAGGTAAAAAAGAAGCTAAATGAATCAGATGAAGATATTCTAAGCCTTGCTATCCAAGAGATGAGGCACTTATATGGAAATTCCAATAAAATTATCTTCAGCAACGTTCCTATTCTTGTAAACCCAGCTGAGGAAAACATCACTCCACAAATTGGGGATAAGAGAAAATTAGTAGCTGTCTCTCTAACTAATGCACTTCATAGTCGACATAAGAAAGAAAGTGAAACAACCGAGAAAAAATCAAAAGGGTCTGAGGTGTTGTCCATTCTCCAAAAAGAGTTAAGACTTTTAGAATATCCCAAAATAATCGAGTGCTTCGATAATTCAAATCTTCAGGGGACAACTCCTGTGGCATCTATGGTACGATTTGTAGATGGTAAAGCCGACAAGGCTGGTTACAGGCATTTCAATATTAAAACAGTTGTGGGTGCAGATGACTTTGCCTCCATGAAAGAAATTGTTGGCCGGAGATATAAGCGAATTATTGACGAGAATGCAGCAATTCCAAGTTTAATAATCGTTGATGGAGGCAAAGGACAGTTGAGCAGTGCATGCGAAGCCCTTAAGGAACTAGGTATATATGAAAGAGTGCCCATTATTGGCATCGCCAAAAAACTAGAAGAAATTTACTATCCTGATGATCCCCTGCCACTTCACCTAAATAAAAAATCTCCAGGCTTATTACTCATCCAACGCATTCGAGATGAAGCACACAGATTTGCAATCTCTTTCCATAGACAAAAAAGAAGTAAATCAACTATGGTTTCAGATATTGAATCCCTTGCTGGCATAGGAAAAAAAACAGTCGATCAACTCTTAGGAAAATACAAATCATGGAAAAAGATTAAGGAAGCCCCTCTGCAAGAGTTGATAGAACTAGTCGGAGCAAAAAGGGCGGCTCTAATCAAGGAGCAGTAAACAAAAAATGGGGCCGAAGCCCCACTTAAATTCATTGTACTTAGGTATTTTAATATTCCCAGAGGTTGTGCTCACGCTCCATCATCTTCATTTCCTCCCACTCAGTAGCCCACACTCCTTCCCTGCGTGAAGTTGGATAAATGTCAAAGATTGTGTTGTCATCAGGGTTCTCCACTTTTTCAATAGTCCCGTGGAATAATCTCAACAAGAAAGCATCTGCATAGTTCTTGTTTTCTGCAGTATTGTATCGGTTAAACCAAATTGCTTCATCTGGGTGATTGCGGAATACCTTCTCAAGATCTATATATTTAAACCAGCCTATTGGCTTAAAAGTATTTGTATTATCATCAAAAGCCTCAAGCTTTACAGCAATCATATCGTAGTACAAACGCGATCTTCTTTTATCAAAAATTACATCTTCCATGAGAGTTAGTCGGTAGATTTGATTTGATTGGAATAGGGCAGCTTGTCCAGCAGTGGTGACTTGCCACTCGTCTGGTGATGTTTCAGGGTTCTTACCTTTACTGTCAGCAAGCGCTGTGTAATTTTTACCATTATAAGTTACATTATCGCCAGAATATCTGTCAGCGGCCGGATCCCAGTTGTCGAAAGTTTGACCCTGTTGCGCTACAAGACCTGCCAAGAAAGCATCTTTTGATTTTTTGCTTGCAAGGGAATCAGATTGATAAACATCTGCTATTTCTCCTGATTTAACGGCATCAACTATAAGCCCTGATACTTCATTACCTCTGGCAAAGAAGCCTTTATTCTGTTTTTCACGGAGGTCAATTGATCTCCATACTCTTGCCTTATAAAGCTGCTCATACTTAGGAATTCTCAACAGAGAGTTCGGACTGAACTGACCGTCAGTCTCCTGAGCAAATACCCCAAAGGATAAAAAAGCCAACAAAAACAATAAAAAATTCCTATTTCTCATATTTATAAATAAGCTTATTGAATTGGTATAGTAAATACACCACCTACGATATCAACCTTCTCCTCTTGTCCTTGGAATGTTCTGCGCGTCACTGTTTTAATATCGACAACAATTCTATCTCCAGGTCTGAACTGCGATCTCCAAGAGCTGATATCGGGAAGCTCAGACGTGGCATTAATGGTTTGGACTCTCGCAGTACCCCTGGCCAAGATTACTTCCATGCTCTTTATTCTATAGGTTGCGTCTTTAGGCACTTCAGTCTTAAAGTTCTCATCTGCATCAGCTGAAACCCTAAGCCCGGTTAAACTTGATCCCTTTACCCCATTCTTCATATCAATTTCCTTTCCGCTATTATCCCTTGCAACATATCGAGGTTTAGGTACTGGCTTCACATCAAATGGCTCAGTGCCAAGTGTTGCGCCACCATTAGATACAGTGATAAATACCTTTCTCTCCTTCGGAATAATAGTAACGCTTCCAATTTTTTCACCCTTCACAATTTCAGCCCCCTTTCCACTAAACGTTGGGTTGTAGTTTGTTCCTAATGCTGGAACTTCAATGTTTACGGTATTTCCACAATTCATGTAAAGGGTTGGTGCATTACCAGTTGTTACCCGTATAACAGGCTTGGCAACGATATACTCAATTGTCCTGGTAAAAGTAGAGTCACCATATCCCTTAATCTCAGTTTTAAAAGTCTGCTTAGACTGACCCTTGGCATCGTAATTAGAGGCCGAGGCAAGAAATTCAATTTTTCCCATTAGAATGCCAGTCTCAGGATCAAGTGCAATAGTTAGAGGTTGTCCATTTCTAAACATAACTGGTGTTACTCCTTCGGCTGCTGCCGCAACAAATAGCTGCGCCTCATATTTATCACCTGCCGCAACGATAGAAGCTTTAGGCTTCACCATAGGAACAATGGTAGTAAATTTCACTGTGCCTGCATCTGCCAGTTTAGCTAATACATCCAAAGCCTTACTTTCATAGTCTAAAATTTCAGTTTGCATCTGTGTTACAGAAGCCAAGGCTGCAATCGGGGGTGTATTCTCAAAAGTAAAAGTCAAGAAATCTTTACCATTGTGATCCGGATCATCGGCAAAAAACGCAATGTCCTTAGGTGCCTTTGCTAATGGAAGAAATTTCTCACCTGAAAGAGCGGAAATTTCTTTTACGTAGTCATCCAGCGTTTTCTCAAAAGCAACTCCGTAAGGCGATTTTGGATCCATCATCATGACCGCAACAGCAGAGCCGTGGTCATTAATGAAGGCTGGATCTACTTTATCAGTGTGCGAAAGCGCCAGCATTTTTAACTTCAAATCCTCAATGTCTTTCATTGCTTTTGAACTTGCCGCTCTTACCTTCTGAGCATCACCTACAGCCTTTACAACTTTGGGGTTTGTTTTCTTTGATCCTGCATCAACAATGCTGGCCAAGATCAGAGCATTTTTTCTATCCCCTTCGTCTTTTAATTCATTTAGGGTGACGTTGATAATGGCAAATTTTTCGAGTACGGCACTACTTACCTGAAGTGCCAGCAAAGCTGTAAGCACCAGGTACATCATACCGATCATCTTTTGCCTTCCAGTTTCCTTGCCGCCTGACATAGTCTATACTATTTAAGGTTATTTCTTAATTAAAATTATTTGCCCGTGCCTTTCATTGCCGACAGCATGCTACCGTAGACATTGTTAAGGGATGTTAAATTATCAGTCAATTTAGTAAGCTCGCCTGTAAACTTGGCTGTATTGTTACCAACTTGAGATAAACCCGACATTGCACCCGTAAGACTCTCATAAAACTTGTTCATATTCTTTACATGCGAATCTGCATCTTTCAATTCCATTTCATAAACAGTATTTAACATCTGCAAATTCTTGGTAACCGACTGCATTTGCTTATGATACTCACCGGTATCTTTGGAAGCATCGGCCATGGCGCCAACTGCTTTCATCGCACTACCATATGACTTATTCATTTCTACAAGTGAGGCAGCGGCAGATGTTACATTTTTAGCGTACTCATTAGTTGCAACTGCAGCATTTGAAAGACTGCTCATTTGTGAAGCAGATGTAGCCAGGTTGTTAAGACCTTTTCCAAGATTATCTAAAAGATTCTGGTCTACCTTTGCAGTCTTAAGCATCTCGTCTATTTTAAGAAGTGCAGAGTCTCCTCCTGCTGCAGGGCGGTTGCTTATACGAGTTGGTTGTGCAGGGCCTTCAAAGTCCTCTGCCAATTCTGGATATACTTTTGACCAATCGGGTTCAGGATGAGGTGGTTCAAATGCACTGAGGAAGAAGATAGCTGCCTCCACAGAAAGACCTATCATAAGCATTTGATCTGCTCCTGTAAGGTGAAGGATTTTAAACAATGCACCAATGATTACTACTGCTGCACCAATACCATAA
>JAYVBN010000363.1:0-9010 GCA_043750455.1 Bacteroidia bacterium
ACTAAGGCTTACAGCGAACCCCAGCCATGAAAGCCAAGTTCTTCGTAGTGTGAATTGCTATGTGGCTGTGCTTCGTTTAAGCCTTATATGTTGGCTGTGTGGCCTTCTCCTCACTTCATTCGCAGCCATGTCTTTCGTAACCCGTTAATGTTACACCACTCTTTATAAGTCAGTCGTGCGGTTGGGCATTTTTCATTTCCCACTTTCTCCACTTACACTACACTGAGCACACTCTTTGACTGGCTTTGGATGTGGGCTGCAAGTGCGGCCTGGCAATGTGTGTGCGATTTAGTTGGTGTGATTTCGCAAGGTCTTACATCACTTATTGTTTCTTATAAGAAACATCAATGTCATAACTCAATGATAGAAATTTTGTCCTTTGTTTGAAAGTCGTCCTTGTCCCACGTGACAAATGTAAATAATGAAACTGAATGCTAATTGGCATAATTTACCCGCCTATTGCAAATGTGCTGTTAGCGGTTCGTTGTTGTCTCTTTCTTTAAGATGTTCCACAATAATATTGCTGAAATGCCTGTCAAAAAAGAAAATAGTTTCTCAAAGAGTGTTCTTGAAAAAAGGTTCCCAATTGTATTTAGAATGAAAATGACAAAGAAAACCCACAAAATTATATTTACTGACTTAGCTGAAAATTTGAATTTAGCAAAACCTCCTTTCATTGATAGAACCCACAATAGAAATACGTTTATGAGAATTGAAATTGCTTCAAAAGCATACATTTCAGTATCGTTTTGAAGCCGCCCTCCCCAAGTTATGGCGTAAGGAATAATTTGTATAAGAATAGAAATATGAAATAGGACTACTGTGATGAGTAGTCCCAAAAATATTTTTAGTGCATTGTTGAAAATAAAATTCATAAGGATTTAGTAAAGGGTAATTCCTAGAAGTATAGCACTTGTTAGTCCGTGGTATCTCCAATTGGTAAATTTACATTGATATAATTTTGTTCGGGATTGTAAATCTAAAGCGAAATTCTTTTGACATTACAATTGTTCGTTGGTGAAGTCACCCGCTTTTTCAAACGTGCAATACCAACGAGGGCAAACCGGTCTATCTGAATATCATTTTTAAAAGCTGATGGATAAAATTTATATTGAGTAGACTGATAATCATAGCCAGTACTTTAAAAAATATTTCATCAATGTGTATCATAATATTTCATTTAACTTGCTGCACGCATATAAATTTGCTTTCCCAATGGTTTTAAAGAATTTGAACCAGCTTCAATCGCTATTTCAGCATTCTTTTCAGGATTGAAGTAAACTTGATCTTCATTCACAGGAAGTGCAATTATCTTAGCATCGTATTTTAAACTCAATCTACCAATCGATGATTCGATAAGAATTAATAGACCCTTTAAGGTTAAACCCCCGATGAATAAAAATGCGAAGACGCTCATGGTTTTAAATCGGTCTGAATATTGGCTGCCAGCTTAAACAAATTTTGAACGGGAGCATCGGCAATAGGTGTTGATTTGAATCCTTTAACAACGAGCCAGATACCCAACGAAAATTCAAACAGCGCAACCGGAACTGCGGCCAGTCCAGCCAATGGAGAATGTCGCCCGATAACACCGAAAAGTATAGCCATATAGCCAGCAACTAACAGTGGCGCTCCGATGATTCCAATCAGGGAAAGGGCTCGTGGCACCAGGCGTGACTTGTACAATAGAAATCCAAGCAACATATCAATTATGGCCGGCATGAAACTTTGACCGAGGAGGAAGATGCGATCATAAAGGGAGACCAGTGCATGGCTGGTGGTCAATGCATCTGCTCCAGCTCCGGCCTGCCGCAAGGTTACGATCGATAAAAGGAACGCCACGCCAACGAAGATGGTGCCAGATTCTAAAATTCGCGCAGCAACAAGGCCAAGTGCAGCACTTTCGTTTTGTTTCTTGAGCACTGGAAACAGAACGATGGCAGTGCCAATGCCAGCAAGAGCCACAATGATCTCCAGGACACCCCCGATGATAGCGGGGGTATCCGGCCCAGAGCCAACTATGTAGTTCGGATCGTGTATTGAACTGTAGAGAGCGATGGTTGGGATCGAAACAAAGGTTAATAAATATAGTGCGCCCGCTACTAGCGAGGTCTTCCGCTGTGAGCTCATCGGGGCTCGTGCCGGTGATAAGCTCGTGCGATTTGTGGTATTTTTGTTTGAATTCATTTTTTTATTTTTTAAGATTTATAAGCGACTTCTCGTGTGGTAATTGATAACAATGAGCTGAACGACTTGGGTACTTTTATTTTCTCGCAAGTAGATTTGTTTTCAATGGCTTTGCAAAATGCAAGGCGAGAATAAGGCTCCGGTTATACGCTTCACCGCTGTTGGCGATATTGGTTAAACCGTAATTGTAGCGGATGTCCAATCTAATCGTCTTTTTTTTCGTATTGAAAGTATAGCCTCCACCCATTTGTACGCCAGCCTCCCAGCGCTTATAGTTTTCAGGTGAATTATTAAATGAGAGATCAGATGTTGAATTTTCACTTTTTTGCGACCCGTAAATGTTATAAGCAATGGAGGGCCCCGCGTTTAAATGAAATTTACCAAAATGAACACGGGCCAACACGGGCAATTCCAAGGTGTACAAGCGGATGTTTGTGTTGGAGGCAGTTAGTGGATTGTTGGTTTTTAATTCGCCACCCTTCATAAAAAAGTATAGCTCTGGGACAAGTGAAAAACTTGGTGTAATACCAGCTTGAAAGGAAACTCCTAATTGCCCACCAATAACCGATTTCTTGTAATCTGATAAAGCACTGTTTGATTTTCCATAATTCAGATTTGTGCCCACAACGTTCAACACAAGGTCTAAATAAGACGTTGTTGTTTTAACAGCCTTGGTTTTTTCTGATCCCAATTCTTTGGTTTGACCAAATGAATTTCCGCTTAGGATAATCATACCTAGTATGAGTCCTACCTGTAGATTTTTTTTCATAATTGTTTTTTGTTTGCTCAAAAGAACATGAATGCGTGAGGCTGCACAATTCAATTATGCAAAGCAAGGGATTGTGTCTGCATCCTGAGGTTTTCAGTCTGCCAAATAGAATGCTGTTATTGCCTGTAATTGTAAATTGTTCGGTAAGCCCTCATCGCTTCAAGCATTCGATGTTGTACATCATGATTTTAAATTTAATTGGAAGTGCTTCGTGCCAATTGGGAAGTATTCTTAAAATGACTTGGCTGTTTATTGTAGAATTCCCAAGCATCCTATTGGTCGTTCCACAGATAAGATGTAGCGAAATAATGGTTTGAGAAATTATTTAATGCTGAAAACAAGCGATAGGACAATCATGCAGTTGATCTGGATTCAACTGAAGTGTAAATGAAATATTCGTACTGCGACCAAGGCGTCTTTCTACTGGCGAATTTTTTTATAGGTTACCTCCAATTTCTTTGTAATATTCTTAGGGATGGCACTTTTATTTATTAATACAGAAATTGTTTTTAAAAGCAGGTATTCCTTCGACATATACAGATACCCACCGCAGTCATTATTATCGCTTGAGTTTTTAAAGATGTAGAATTTACCCCCTGTTGAATTTTCAGCCATACCTATAATATGCATATTGTGTACGTCTTCGGTGGTACGATTGTCAAATGCTTCTTGCCTGATCTGTTGCGTAATAATTTTATTATCGCTTAAAACTGCGAAGCCATCTTTAAATCCTTCATAAATATCCCCATCCCAGCAAACTGAATAATTATGCATGAGGGCATTGTCAATAACGGTGCGGAAATCATTGATCGGCAGATTCAGATAGTAATTGTTGTTCCAGTTTGCTTCAATCTCTAACAAAAACTTTGAATAAAAAGTATGGTGACTGAATGAAGTAATTTCTACGTAGTCATCGGGGTCAATTGCAATCATTTCTTTTGCAAATGACTTTGGGGTAAATTGTTCTCCTTCATAAACAAATGTTTCAGGAACTTTACCCAGAGTTTGAGTCAGGATTTCATCTACTTCTTTTCTATAAAGCACTGGGTTCATATCCCCATGAGATTTCGAATAATATTTAACTTTTTCCAACAATGCACTGTTCATCTCTGAATGATCATGCATAGCGTCAACTTCATTTTTTCCTGAAAAAACGCTTTCAGGAATTGCACCAAATTCCTTATATGCTTTTAGAACACTAAAAGTTAAATCTCCTTCTGAAAAAAAACTGCTGCCGTTCCTCCTTATGTAGTTCTCGGCTTTATTGATATAAGTTGGCCGAACAAAAAACATTGGCGAAAGTACTACTGGTTTTTTACCAAGCCGGATTGCTTCTGTTTCAATAAAGGAAGTGGTGGCAAAACTCCAGCAATCACCAGTGGCTTGCTGATCTTTGCATGGGGTACTTTCGATTAATTTTAAAATTTTAAAGCCAGCAATTTGTGGATTTGAATTTGTTTTAAGTGTAAAAACATACTTGGTGCGGCTCAATATTAATTGCCTGTCGCCACCCCATAATCCAACTATCGTTGAATCGCTTGGCTTCATCACCCCTTTAAAGATTAATGGAGCTGACTCAGGCCATCCCAATGACTTCCTGGCATCAGCAAATACTGTATCTTCTATCATCCAAACTTTATCAAGAGCGATACCCTTTATTCTTTTATCGGGGAAATCCATATAGCCTTTGATCGAACCTTTTTTTAATTCAAATCTAAACAGTACCAATTCGGCCATTGACAAACCTTTAGCTTCAGCTTTACCCATCCACGAACCCTCCAATGCGGTTGGTTGATTTTGCTGTGCATTCGTCAACTGTGCTATAAATACGAGGATAGCAGAAAGTCGTATTGGTAGATTTTTTTTCATAATTTTTTTGTTTGCTCAAAAGAACATGAATGCGTGAGGCTGCACAATTCAATTATGCAAAGCAAGGGATTGTGTCTGCCTCCTGAGGTTTTCAGTCTGCCAAATAGAATGGTGTTATTGCCTGCTATTGATGAGTTGAAAGAAAACCTCTTTGTAGGTTTCCGAAATAGGGATTAACTGGTCTGCAATTTTTATTCTATTCCGCTCGATGGATTCGATTTTATTCAGTGCCACCATGAACGATTTATGTACCCTGCACACTACGCTGGGTTGAATTATCGTTTCAAACTCACTGAAATTCTGCAAGGTCATCACTTTAATATTTTTATTCACCGTGTGGATTCTCCGGTAATCCCTCATCCCTTCAATGTACACAATGTCGTTAATCATGATTTTTTCCAGACGATTCTCTGTCTTCACAAAAATGAAGGCGGGCTGAGATTCCGAAGCATGATGAACGATATTTTCCTGAGCTTTATTCACAGCTTGTAAAAAACGGTTGAATGTAAAGGGTTTTAGAAGATAGTCCGTTATCGATAGTTCGTAACCCTTTAAAGCATACTCTTGGTAGGCCGTTGTAATAATGACTTGGCTATTTATTTTTGAACTTTCCAGCAATTCGATACCAGTTAATTCATCCATATTGATATCCAAAAAAAGCAAGTCTACTTTGTTGTTGTTTAGATACGTCAGCCCGGTAAGTGCATTGTCAAACGTACTACTTAAATGCAAAAACGGAACTTTATTAACAAAGTCCTTTGTCTTTTCGAGTGCCAAAGGCTCATCTTCAATGATGATGCAAGTGTATTTAATCATTGGGAATTGTTAAGTTGATGCTGTACAGTTCATCATATCTATTTATCTCCAGAATATGTTTTCCTGCATAAATAAGATCCAGTCGTTTTTTAACAAGCCCATTTCCTAAACCGCCAATAGGTTGCTTAAGCGACATTGAATCAAATTTATTTTCGCATATCAGTTGTATGGTTTTGTCCTTTATAATGATGTTGACAGTAATGGCATTTTCCAGTTTCTTATTATTGGTATGCTTAAAGGCATTTTCGATAAAAGGAATAAAAACCATCGGGGCAATACTTTTATTGCCAATCGTACCAGTCACTGCAAAATGAACATACGTTTCGTTCGCTGTTCTTATTTTTTGCAATGCAATGTATTTTCCTATGTATTCGATTTCCTGAGACAGAAGAATTTTATCCGCTGTTGTTTCATACAACACAAATCGCATTATATCGGAAAGCTTATTTAAATAATCAGACGCTGTAACGGCATCCTTTAAAATTAACGAATCAATATTGTTGATGGTGTTAAACAGTAGATGCGGGTCAAGTTGTGATTTGATCAATGCCATTTCCATTTGATGGTTTTTCTCCTTTAACATCTGTTTCAACTTAATTTCATTGAACCATGTTATAAACCCTCTTATAACTAATGCAACGATGCCACATATCACACCAATTAAGGTCATGGCAGTGATCACGATCACAGCGGTAGATCTGCCTGGTTTACCACCACTATCCATGTCAATAATACGACCCGATTCTATAAAATATCGATGTAGGATGTAGCCTATCACTGCCGCACCCACAGTAATCAGGATGCCATAAACGATTGAATGAAGAAATCTCTTTTGTTGAATGTATTTAGGAAACAAATAGAAGTAGAACAGATTGAATGAAATGAACGAAGGAAAAAACGCGAAGAAAAAGAGATTTTTTAAAGCATTTACAATACGTAATTCCCGGTCACTTATGCTGGCACTATTTCTATATGCGACAGTTAATATGATTAGAATTGCTAAGAGATAGCATGCCCAAAAACCAATATGCAGCAAAACAACAAATGACTTCTTCACGATTTGAAATTACTCAATAAGTGGATTAAGGTCTCTATTTGTTTTGGCTTTGACGAAAACGATCTGCAAACAGGTAGGATATGTCTGCAAAATAGGAGATTATAGAGCTGAACGCATCTATTTAAAATTCCTCAAAGACAATTTCTTTGTTTAACATCATTCCTGCGGTTGTTCCCATTGCTACGGCATTGGCAACAGTGCGTAGGCGTGTAGTGTTGTCACCACAAGCAAAAATTCCATGAACGCTAGTCTTTTGCAAATGATCAACCTTTATGTATCCCTCATCCGTCAATTCACATCCTAACGTTTTGGGAATTGTACAATGTTGGTCAAAGGGGCTCTGTGCATACAATGCTTTAATGGAAGACGTTGTGCCATCTTTGAAAATGATAGAATAAAGATTGCCATTGGTATGCTCCAATTTTTCAATTTCTGATTCTACTACTTTTATACGGTGATTGGCAAGCTTAGCCGTTTGTTCGGTTGTCAACGTTGACTTTCCGTTGGTAAAGAGTGTAAGGTCTTTTGTCCAATTTGAAATAAGCCTGGAGAATTCAAAGCCATATTCTCCGTTGCCCAAAATACCAGTTCTTTCATTTCTTACTTCGTATCCATGACAATACGGGCAGTGAATGACTGTTACACCCCAGCACTCGGCATATCCTTCTATGTTGGGCGCAATATCTTTAATACCTGTTGCGAAAATTAATTTCTTTGCGCTAAACCTTTCGCCAGATGCGGTATGAATTTCAAATCCATTTTTAGTTTTGATCCCGTTGGTTGCTGAACCGCTGAAGAACTTTACCGTGTCATATTTTTCCACCTGCTGCTTTGCAAGCATTGCAATTTCTTTGGGTGTTTTTCCGTCTTGCGTTATGAAGTTGTGCGAATGTGGAGTTTGCCTGTTACACGGTTTACCACTATCAATAATCAAAACGTGTTTCAAGGCTCTGCCTAAAGCCATGCCTGCTGCAAGTCCTGAATAACTCCCTCCAATTATTATTACATCAAAATTTCTCTGATCTGCCATTTGATTGAGGTTTATGAATTTTGTGAAATGAGGGGGAAAAGCAAGGGCGGCTAATGCTGCCCCACTTTGCTTTATGAAATTGCGTCTGGTTGTTGACGTTAAATCCTCCCTACTTAATTTTTCCACTTTGAGGGGAAATTCGTTGGATGATACTGTCCACAAAAGGCACCCCCACAAAGACGATCCAGGGAACTAATGAAATGGTAAGCAAAAACGTTCTTTGATAGAGTGGTAAAATCGACAAGGCTTCACCAAACAGGTATAGAAACAGCGTGATCGATGGATAGATTACAACCCATATTTTAAGGGATGCAAGTAATTTCATTTTCGTTTTCATACAGATTTTTTTGAATGTTAATTTATTTACCACAAAAGTATTACCTGTGGTAATGTGCGAGATAGGACAAAAATGAAGTTGAATAGGACTTATTTGGAATTGTTTCTGAATGCTTCTGGAGAATAGCCCGTACGCTTCTTAAAGAATCTGATAAAATACGAAACATCCTCATAACCTAAAGAGTAGGCTATTTGATTCACCTGATTAGGTGTCGCCAGAAGGTATCGCTTTGACTCCAGGATAATGTATTCATTAATAAGTTCTGAACATGTTTTCCCATGTGTTGCCTTTGCAACGGCATTCAATTGATAAGTTGAAAGATTCAGCATATCAGCATAAAGAGAAACTTGCTTAACCTTATTAATATTCAACTCTAATAGTTCAAAAAACTCCTCTATGCGTATTTGCTCATACGTGTTGGTATTATCTAATTGGTCTTTGCTATTCTGTCGATTGCGGACAAGTTCGATAAAGAAAATAGCCAGATTCGCTTTAATGACCTCTTGATACTGTTCTTGTTTGTCGGTGTATTCTCGAAAAATGAAGGTTAGTATATCCAACAGTTTTTTGAATTCTGTTTTCTCGGTTCGGCAAAGATTTTTACTGCTCGCTCTTCGTAAGAGTTGATTTGAAAGCATATCGAGTGGATGGTAGAAATTAGTTTTAAATTCCATCAGGTATCCTTCACTTTTGGATTTTAGAGAAAGGCGATGTACCTGACCTGGACGCATCATGAAAATGGAGTGATCTGCAACCTGATAAGGTTTAAAATCAATTTCATGATTTCCCCTTCCCTTATTTAATGCGAGAATAAAAAAGAAATCATGTCTATGGATTTCTTGAACCATGTCTTTTCCGGCCAGAATACCCTGAACATCTCGTATCCGGAAGCTTTCAGAAAAATCAGACTCTTGCTGAGTAGTTTTTATTGACCTTATTGGAATG
>JAYVBN010000364.1:0-3487 GCA_043750455.1 Bacteroidia bacterium
CTGGCCTCCTCCTAGTATACCAAGCTTTGAATTTTGATAGAATACTTCTGCCATCCGGCAAAAGTAATTAAGAGCAACTCTAAAAACCTAACGAAATATAAGCGGGAAGAAATCAAATGTGCTATGGAAGCTAATTGTCTAGCATTGACGGGCTAGGAATCTGATCACCAGCATCTAGTTGATTAAAACTACGTCTGAGAAAAATCAGCATTTCAAAATGTCAGTATGCCTTCAACTGAATAGCCCTTGCAACAACATCATCGAATTCGATGCCTGCCATTTTAATTGAATATAAAAGTAATCTTACCTCCTTGACGTGGACTCTACCATCTGCTTCACTCATCTTATAGAGATGGACAAAAGCATTGATCTTTTCTTCTTCCGAACATTGATTAATCATGTCAATCCCTTCCAGGTAAATGTCTCTCTCCTTTTTTGTAACTATTGCATTTTTAAATGCATCAAATACTGAATCTGGTATATTCTCCTTTTCTCTGACTTTTTTTAAAGCATTCATCTCTATTTCATCCACTGCGCCATCGGAACAAATTAGCAAATGGACTAAATAGAGTAATCCGGTCTGATAGGATTTATTGGGGGTCATTAGGTCAATAAGGGTTAATGGTTCCTAAATATAAAATAGTTGTGGAATTAATAAAATTGAATTTACACTAAAAAGCAACTCAGGATAGGATTTGGTAAGTAATGAAGGCGGAGACATAGGCTAAGCCCGACATGTAGGCAAGCTGAATCAGTGGCCATCTCCAGCTTTTTGTTTCTCTCTTAACAATAGCAAGCGTGCTTATACATTGCATGGCAAATGTATAGAACACAAGAAGAGACATCCCAACAGGAACAGTGAAACGTGGGCCGCCTGTTTCAGGATTTATCTCCGATTTTAGTTTACTCTTTATTGTAGTTGGATCATCGGTATTCCCTATGCTATAGATCGTGGCAATGGTTCCTACAAACACTTCACGAGCTGCAAATGAAGTAAGCAATGCTATTCCTATTTTCCAATCATACCCCAATGGCGCAATGACAGGCTCTATTGTCTTTCCAATTTTTCCGGCATAAGAATGTTCCAGTTTGTAAGCTGCCACTCGATTTTCAAACCCTTCTTCTGCTAGTTTTAGGTGGGAAGATTCTTGTTGCACAACCCTCCTGGCATTATTCATCTCATCGGCTGGGCCATAACTTGCCAGCACCCACAAAATAATGGAAACTGCCAGTATCACTTTGCCTGCCTCGAATACGAAGGATTTCGTTTTTTCAACTATGTTGTAGCCAACGTTTGACCATTTGGGCATTCGATAGGTAGGCATTTCCATAATCAGATAGCTACGTTCCTTTGCCTTTATAATTACTTTCATTGCCCATGCCGAAAGGATTGCTGCAAGAAAACCAAGCAAGTATAAACCCATCAAGACCAAACCCTGAAAGCCAAAAAAGCCTAAGAGTTTTGTGTCGGGGATAATCAACGCCACGAGTATGGTGTACACAGGCAAACGTGCAGAGCAACTCATAAACGGTGTTACAAAAATGGTGATAAGGCGATCCTTCCAGTTTTCTATGGTACGCGTGGCCATAATAGCCGGTATGGCGCATGCCCAGCCAGACATTAAGGGAACAACACTTTTACCACTCAATCCAAACTTGCGCATGATTTTGTCCATTAAAAAAACAACACGCGCCATATAACCAGTCTCCTCAAGTATGGAGATAAAGGCAAAAAGAATTGCGATCTGAGGAATGAATATTAAGATGCCGCCAATCCCCGGAACTATACCTTGGGCGATTAACTCAAACAATGGCCCCGATGGGAGTAATCTTGTGAGATATTGACTAAAGGAAGCAAATCCATTGTCAATAGCATCCATAGGTATTTGCGCCAGTGCAAAGATGGATTGAAAGATGAGAAAGAGTACAACAAAAAAAATCAGATATCCAAAAATTTTATGAGTTAGAACCCGGTCAATTTGCTTAGAAAATTTTTTCCATTCCTGATCGGCCGGCTTAAGAATAACTTTGTTAAGTACTGTTTGAATAAACTCATATCGAAGAATTGTTTCCGCCCCCTGATATTTTGCGGGGAAGAGCTGATGCCTATTGGCAAGTTGTAGAATAAACTCTTTGTCCGCTTTATTTAGGAAAATAAAACTATCCGGCTGTTGCAGGTATTGAAACGCTTCGTAATCAGAAGTCAAATTAAAATGCTCACGCACCTGCGATACAATAGGTTTAACATCATCACTGATAAGATATATTTTCTTTCGCGATGGCTTTAAGGGCTGAAGTAAAACCTTCTTTAATTCTTCAATTCCCTGACCTGTGCGGGCATTGACTAACACCACTGGAACATCCAGAAGCATTGATAATTTTTTCATGTCAATACTCAGCCCTGACTTTGCTGCCAGGTCTATCATATTAAGCGCAAGCACTATAGGCAAGCCCAGGTCAATTAGCTGCGTCAGCAGCAGCATGCAGTTTTTTAGATTTGTGGAGTCGGCTACTAAAACCACTTTGTCAGGAAAGTGGGCGCCTTGCTTGTCTGCAAAAACTTCAACAACTATTTTTTCGTCAAGCGAGCGGGGGTATAAACTGTAAATACCAGGAAGGTCAAGGATCTCCGCGTTTGTATTTTCATTCAAAGATGTCTGGCCAATTTTCTTGTCTACCGTAACACCCGGAAAGTTTCCTATCTTTTGATTTAAACCTGTGAGTTGATTGAAAAGAGAAGACTTGCCAGAATTGGGCTTTCCTGTTAAGGCGATCTTTAGCTTTTTTACCTCATTCATTTACGGGCAGAGAACTAGTTTAAAATCGAAATCATTGATGCCTCGTCTATTCTTAACGACAAGTCAAAGCCTGAAACGCTTACGCAAACCGGGTCACCAAAGGGGGCTGTAAAATTGAACCTCACGGACGTGCCAGGCAAAAAGCCCATCTCTAAAAGTTTTGAAGACAGATGATCATCCAAAAAGCCAGAAATAATGCCTGTTTCACCAGGAATCATGTCCGCTACACTTTTCGGCCTTCCCTCCATTCTTATTTAGATTAATTTCAAACAAGCGCAATATAATGGGCACTCCACATAGAAGCAATGATTTATGACAGTTGTTTAACTTAGAAGGATGAAAAAGAAAAAGACGAAAAAAGACAAGGAGAAAGTAAAGCAAAGTCCACCACAGTCTGAGGAAATCAAAGAAGAGCACTTTGATTTTGGAGGCCTTCCAACTCGGGATTTAAAAAAGAATTTGGGGTGCGGGTAGGGAAACAGTAAGCAAATGACAGTAGGCAATAGGCAATCAGTTTTTGAAGTGCCATATCCCTAAATTAAAGGAATAGCCGTAAGCAGTGAACGACTTCAAAGAAATTCAAAAACAGGAGACTACATTAAATTTTCTATTTTTGCGTCCCTTTAGTTGATTGGGAAGAAGTATATGATTGTAAAGACGAAGAATTATCGCTTAGAAAAGAAAGAGTA
>JAYVBN010000365.1:0-7471 GCA_043750455.1 Bacteroidia bacterium
TCCATCTATGCCCGACCAAATTATTTCCTGGGGACCACCACTTTTTGTTGCGATTACTGGCCTGCCGTAAAACATTGCTTCTAAGCACGTCAACGAAAAAGACTCCGATTCTGAAAAATTCAGTACGATACCTGCATTCAAATATTCTTTCTCCATATCATGCGAAAATCCAGACCACTCGACAGAATTTGTTAGCCCTAAAGAACCCGCTTCCTTGATTAGCCTCTTCTGATACTCCTTGTTTTTTTTCAATCCCATATCACTTCCAATAAATCGTAACTTCCAATGCGGATAGTTTCGACTGACTTCAGCAAAACAACAAAGTGCACATCGATGTCCCTTCCCTTCTATAAAGTTGGCGGGGTATAGAATTACCTGAGCAGTGGAAAAAGATAGATCAACATTCTTATCTGGCATCTCATTTCCAATAACCACTACATTCTCTGCATATGGAAATTCATTCTTTACCACATGGGAAACTGCAATAATGAATCGGGCGTATCGATTATGAAGCCAGCTCCATATGTAACGCACGTAGGATGGAAATTTGGAAGGCAAAAACCGAACGTAACATACATATTGAATTTTGCCACCCATCAGTCTGTACACAGGTGGCATTAAATTGTAGAGGTCATTTGAAACAATCAAACTTACATTCAGCTTTTTTACTTTTCTGTAAAGTTTAAAGGCATTGTAAAAAAGAAATGGCAAATAGGTGAGTATTGACACTACATCTTTCCTGATCTCTTTCATTGGCCATTCATATACAACGAATCCCTTTTGCTTGACGAAGATTGAGGATTTACTTTTAGAAGGAAGAATAAAATGAAACTCAAACTGATCATTCAACAAGCAACAGCTTCTTAATATTGAATTCAGTCCACCCGTAAAATCCAATGAGTTTTCAATAACCAACACCCGTGGCCTTCGTGAGTCAAAGGTACTCATTACTTAGGCTTTACTATTCGTTCCCAAATTGCCTTGACGGCAGACACCATTCGTTTTACCTGGCCCGTGGTTCCTTCTGTATTTACATAAATGGTGTTGTGAGCATGGGCTATTTCAGTATCGGGACGATCAACGGTGTAGTAATAGGTGGCAATCGATTTTCGATTCATTCCCTCTGGTGTCCTTAAAGGTTTGGGGTGACCATGAAAAGAAATTTCGTTGGTTTCAAAAATCACACATCGGTTAAACTCAGGTGAGTACTTTGCCAATAGCTCTTTCTTTTTATCTGAAAGGTTCCACAATTCAAGGTGCCCTTCATAGTCATCATGCCACTGCTTATTCATATAAACGATAACATTGAGGCGTCTGTGAAATTTTGTTTTAGGATGAATATTATAATCCACATGCACATTTAGGAAGGCTCCCGCAATAGATTGATGTAACCCTCCACCAAAGAGTTCTTCATCTCCTTGCAATTGATCAATGCCTGTAAACTTTTCTAGCCAATCAAGAAATTCAGCAGAATTCATCTCATTAAATACGTCATAAAAGATTGACCCTTTATCAAAAGAATGTTTTTGAAATTTATTTTTCTGATCGACATAGGTGGTGCCATCCCATTTTCCATCTTTTATATCGGGATAATTTTCATGAATAAGATTTGCGACATCCTGCTTAAAAAAGTTTTCAAACATGGCGTAATGAAATGGTTGCTTTGTTTGAAAATCATTACGAATACTTTCCGATCTTTCTTTCAGCGAGAGGATATCAATATACTTCATGAAGCAGTATGTTTGGCTTAGCTATGATTAATAGTTCCTTCCCATCTTTTTTATTGGTAATCTGTTGAGATCTGCCATCCCACTGAGTCAAATCTTGCGTTTCATAATTCCAATCACCAGTAAGTATAAGGTAGGGATTGTTGCAAAACAGGCGTGAGGCATACTCAATATCCAAATAATTAGGATGAAGAAACCCCCAATTTACATGAAAAATATTGGGTTCGCGCTTTCTATACTCGACTGATCCATTTGGGCAGAAGGCCATAAAAATACCATCCTGTTTTAACTTTGAAGTTGAAAATTTTACAAAATCAGATATGACTGGCATATGCTCAATAGCATGATTGCTCATGATCAAATCTTGATCTCCTGGAACATCTGCTTGGCTAGTGTAAATCTTAACACCTAGCTTTTTTCCAAATACTGCCCTGGGTCTTGATATCTCAAAACCCTCAGCACTAAATCCGGCTTGCTTCAAGTGATAAACGGAATATCCCCAGCTTGCCCCGTAATCCAGTACCGTCCCAGAATATTTCTTAAGCAGTGCGTGTAAGAACGGTGAATGATTTCGCTTGTCTGGAAAATTATTCTCTAACAGCTGCTTGAGTTGTTCTTCGTTAGGGAATTCGGTAATGCTATGTGTCTCTTCTGAATAACTAGCTTTGTAATCTGCTTGATAAAATTTTTCAAGAAAGGCAGTTGAATCGGTTGGGTATCGAAATTGTAACAAGCAGCTTTCACATCTTAGTAATTTGGTAATTACGTATTTCTTATCAACTGTAAGATGTTTTTGACCTCCACAATCAGGACACACTTTGGGTTGGTTGAAATCCCGGATAGAGCGAAGAAGATAGAGCAGTTTTTGTTTCATTTTATTACAATTGTATGCCGCTATTAAAGAATTTTCTGCCACTGTTGCATAACATTTATTTTTTCAAACAGCGAGACTCGAAGGCTTGCTTGCGCTGTCATTTGAAAAAGGACTTCCTTTTGGTCGAGTAACTCCCCTATCGTTTTCATCCAGCATTCTTCATCCTCCTCACTTTTAATGATAGGCATCAAAACGCCACAATCTGAATTATACGGGTTAGTGACAGGACTGGAAAAAGGAAAATCGGGTGCCAAAATTTCCCTTGGTCCATAAGGGCAATCAGAAGAGATAACGGGTACCTTACAAATCATTGCTTCGACCAATCCATTTGGGAATCCTTCGGATGAAGAGTTCATAAGATAAAATGTCGCCCCCGTTAGGTACTTAAAAACATTCGACTGAGCTCCGGTGAAAAGTACATCCGGAAATTCTTCAAAATCTAGTCGCGTCTCAACATGCAGTTTCAGTTCGTTGCAAAGGGTTATCAACTCATCATAACAAGGGCCATCACCCACGATAACAAGTTTTAAATCCGGTATCACTTTTTTGATTCGATGAAACACTTTAATAATTGAATGTAGTCCCTTCTCCGGAGATAATCTGCCCGAAGTAACAAAGACTGGCGACCTATACAGTTCTTCAATTTTTAGCGACTTTGATTCAGCTGCCAACAACAGAATTTCGAGCCGATCATAAAAATTTCCAATCGTAACAATGTTTGAATTTCTTAATCCGTAATATGTTTTCAATTCACCTGCTATACCCTTATTGACTGTAACTAAGCTCTGAGCTTTTCTGTACAACCATGGAATTAAAATCCTATTTCTGATAAAATGAAAACGTCCAACAATCGTTTCGTCATGCCGTTTAGAACCGCGAATGCTAATTATTATTTTATCCTGACTTTGAGATAGTACATTAATATAGTCGGCACCTTCCAAAAAACTGATAGATACGTCTATGCCTAATTTTATTTTAATTTTCCTGAGGCGAATAATGCGTTGAAGAAATGCAATTGCTTTATTCATTAGTCCTGCAGCTGGCACCACATCCAAGCTTAATAGTTCACCACCATATGAATACTCAATTTTGTGATTGGTGTTAAATACAACAAGGTAAACCTGGTGCTGCATTGACAACTCCAGACTCAATTTGGATAGGGAACGCTGCGCACCTCCCATACTCATTTCGGGAATTATCAAAAGTATTTTCTTACCCGACATTCGACTGATATTTGTCCCACCAAAGCATAAAACTTAGTATCCGCCACATTTTCTCCAAATTGTAATTCCTTCCTTGATTTTTGTACAGCTGGTATTTACTGTATTCACGCATAATCTCACTCACATTAAAGAAAGGTATTTGTCGAAGCTTATAGGGCGTAACAAATTCCTTGAAAAGGACATCCAGATCTTTACTGAACCAATCAAAAATCGGAATGCTAAATCCTTGCTTCTTGCGGTTAAAATATTCCTTTGGCACATATCGCGACAACAATTTGCGAAGCACGTATTTAGTTTGTCCGTTTTTTATTTTTAATTCTGTGGGGAGTCTCATGGTAAACTCTACCAGGCGATGGTCTAGAAAAGGCTCACGGCATTCAATGCTATGAAACATTGTGGCCCTGTCGACCTTCACCAATAAATCATCCGGCAGGTAATAATTAAAATCCCACGCCATCATCGTCTCTGTAGGGTTATGCTTATTGGCCGAAAGTCCCATAGAGGAAGCACCAACTGAGTAAAGCATATTAGAAAGTTCATCCACTGATTGATTGGCCAAAAATGCTTCGAAGAATTCAACTGGGCCGTTGGCAGCGACAATCTCTTCAAAGGCATATGATTTGTGCTCGAGGTTGAATAGGCCAGTCCTTTTTCTCAGGCGAGTAGGAAACAATTTTTTTGAACCTTTCCATAATCCATGTCGAAGGCGTGTGGGAAGTCTGCTAAATTTTTTATACAAGTCGACTGCTTTTAAGTAATGAACATAGCCCCCAAATAACTCATCTCCCCCATCAGCAGAAAGTACTACTTTCATGCCGTTATCTTTTGCAACCCGCGTAACACAAGCTGTTGGAATACCAGAAGTGTCGGCAAAGGGTTCATCGTAAATAGAATAAAAATTAGTCAAGAGATCGTGTGCTTCTTCAAGCCCTAGTATTTTTTGTGTATGATGGGTATGCAAATGATCGGCCACTTGCTGAGCAAATACCGATTCATCAAAAGCAGACTCCCGAAAACCAATTGTAAAAGAATGCACCTCTTCGCGTTGCTTTTTTAAAATCGCAGTTAAGAGAGAGCTGTCAATTCCGCCACTCAGAAAAACGCCCACCGGAACATCCGAAACCATCCGATAGCGAAAAGCTGAAATTAAAAGTGCCTCCAGCTCGTCCAGCCCTTCATTCTCATTGCGCCCATATATGATCTCCTCATTGGGATTCCAGTACTTTACTTTTTTGAACCCGTTACGTGAAATTTTTGCGTAATGACCCGGTTCAAGTTTTGATACCGATTTATATATTGAAAGGTGGTGAGGTACAAAGCCAAATCGAAAATACAGTGACACTGCATTTTCATCAATTTCGTTTGTAATCGGGAATGCCGACAATGCCGATAGTTCGCTGGCAAAAAATAACACACCTCGCTGCAAACTATAATAGAGCGGCTTAACGCCTACTCTGTCGCGAAACAAAAAAATTTCATCTTTATGCTCATCATAAATACAAAAGGCGAACATGCCAATGAAATGCTGAACACACTCTTCACCCCAACAGTGAAAAGATTTTATCAATACCTCTGTATCTGAGTTTGATTGGAAATCATATCCTAACTTCTTAAGGTCTTCCCGTACTTCTTTATAATTGTACATCTCTCCATTAAAAACCAATACGAGGCTTTCAAATTGATAGGGCTGAGACCCAAGGGAAGAGAGATCAATAATAGCTAAGCGCGTATGAATGAGCCCAACATCGTTTCTTGTATAGACACGTTGATCATCGGGTCCCCTGTGGTGAAGCTTGGCCATAACATCACTCACCTGACGATGAGAAACTGTTGTATTATAATACCCTGCAATCCCACACATATCTTTACACAACAGAAAAATAGTGAATTACATCATTAAATGGGATAAACCGCTGCTGCGTAGCCTTAGGGGCAAATAGATAGTTTCTTGCGTCTGGACTATTAATAATCGAATCTGTTCTGTAAATGCCGTCTTTTAAGATATGGTAAGGGAAATAGCCAAATTCCTTTAGCAGGGCTTCCACTTCCATGGCGTGCGACTCATTTATTTTCCCTTTCATGGCAGGCTTGTAGTAGAACAATCTCTCTGATAAAATTATTTCTACCATCAGCAATGGTTTACACAATTGCAATGTACGAAGGGCACCTTTTAGGACATTTAATTCATAATACTCCACGTCAATTTTTATTAAGTCTAACTGGCCGATGTTTACATCGGTCAAAAGCTGATCCAACGTTTGCTGAGCAACATCAACATCCACGTATTGTACTTCATGAAAGGCCTGTGAGAAAATGTGGTTTACAGAACCCACTGCTGATAGTGTTTCAACCTTTGGAATAGAAAACTTAATGGATCGTGCTTCATCTCCAGCTGCGAATTGCATAACCCGGATGTTTGACAAATCATTAAGATCGATATTCCTAAGAATCCTTTTGAAGTTATTGGGATGTGGCTCAACACACAAAACGTTAATCTTCGGATTGATTTTAGCGGTAAAGATTGAAAATATGCCTGTGTATGAGCCTACTTCCACAAAATAGTTAGCTTGTAAGGCTAGCATCTTTACCAATCGAAATTCACTCTCTTCGAAATCGATCTTATAATAAATTCCATTCGCCATGAAGTCATCGGCTTTCGTAAAGCAGTTAACTTGAATCCCCTCAATCTGAAGTTTTATTACTCCTGAAACGCGAAATCGGGTGGCTAACTTTCCAAAGAAATTTCCAATACTTAATTGGGCTCTAATGAAGTTGCGAAATACAAAATTTGTGACCGGTGTTTTTCTAAGCAGGTAAATCAATCTCTTCATCAGCCAAACACCTTTTCAGGATATATCAAATTTTACATATATATCTCCCCAACCTGCTAACTGCTCCATATATTTTTTGATGAAACTGACAAACTCTGCTAAAGGAATCCATCTCTCCAAAACAAATTTCATTTGTTCGCCCACGGAAAGATTTATCAGCATGTTTCCTTTCGCGTCAAGTGTATTCAAAATATCGATCAGATCCTTGCTAAACTCAGGCAGAGTGTATTCAAATGATAGGTACTGAACCGGTTTACTCAAGCCACTGATCACCTCCATTTCATATCCTTCGGTATCTATCTTTACGAACTTTGGTGTTCCATGTTTGGCAACAAGTTCATCAAGGGTGGAAACCCTGACCTTAATGCTTTCACCCCAACTCTTTGTCGAAAATCTTCCGCTTTCAATTGTCCTGGTCATAAATTTTGAAGACAAAGTTGAAATCACATTGACCTTCCCGACAAATAAATCGGATTGCCCTTTCTTCGCTCCCAAACAGATATTCTCAATTTCTATTTTATTTCCAAACTTGTACTTCAAGTACCTGACACAATCCGGTAATGGTTCTACAGCTACAACTCTGGTGGAAAGTAATAAAAAAGGATGCACTCGGTTTCCATAGTTTGCTCCAACATCAAAAACCAAGTCTCCGCCATTTAAGAACGATTTATAAAAATTCACTTTCTTCTGCACTTCGATCTCCCCATCCAAATAAGAATAGCCGCGCAATTCGTTTATCTTGACAATAAGTCCGTAAGGAAGGGTTTTACGCATTAGATTTTTTATCCGATTCATATTCTTTCGGTGTACTAACTT
>JAYVBN010000366.1:0-6260 GCA_043750455.1 Bacteroidia bacterium
GCGAGGTTTTTGGTAAGAATAGAATTCAATACAAACAGTTCGAGTGGCAGTACATTAGTTCTGAGAATTTTGATGTATACTATTATGATGCCAGGAGAAAAATTGCTACAGATGCTATACAGTATTTGGAAGGGGAATTTGACAGGGTTACAGATCTTATAGGCTATCCTCCCTATCTTAAAACAAAAGTTTTTTTGTACAACTCAATAACTGATTTGCAACAAAGCAATATCGGATTGAATAACACTCAGTTTAATGTAGGAGGAGAAACTGACTTCATTAAGCCCATTGTTGAAATTGCCCACCCTGGCAATCTGGATGAGTTCAAAGAAGAACTTATTTATAAAATGGCTGACCTTATGGTGAATGAAATGATGTTTGGAGGAAGCCTGAAAGACATGTTTCAAAATGCTGTTTTGCTCAATCTTCCAGATTGGTTTATCAATGGAGCGTCACGTTATGTGGCTAAAGGCTGGAATGCTGAGATGGACGACTACGTGCGACAATTGGTGAAAAGTAAAAAAATAAATAAAGCACTTCGGCTTACCGGAAAAGAGTCTGCTCTTGTAGGCCAATCTATCTGGAACTACGTGGTTGAGAAATATGGAAAAAGCAGCATTTCCAATATTCTGAATTATACGCGTGTCATTCGCAATGAGCAGAAGAGCGTGCTGATTACGCTTGGTGTCAGTTTCAAACAACTTATTTTCGATTGGCAAAACTACTATTCAGATATGGAAGAGAAGGTGAGTCTAAGTTATATTTCACCTCCCGATTCGAGCAAGTTCAGCCCATCTCATCATCGTAATGTAGTGTATACTACAGTTAAAATAAGTCCGGATGGGAAGAAGATTGCTTACGCAGAGAATGACCGTGGAAGATTTGTAGTAAAAGTTAAGTCATTGGAAAGCGGAAGAGAGACCACCATCATCAATGGTGGTAATCGCGTGATTCGGCAAGCAGTTGATTTTAGGGTTCCTTTGCTCAGCTGGGCCGACCAAAATACGCTAGGTGTGATTGGTGTCAATAAAGGTGACTATATTTTTTGGCTGTATGACCTGAGCACGCGTAGCAAACTTCCTCGCGAGCTTGATAAATTCAGTAACATCCGCAGTTTTGATTTTTCGGGTAATGGAAGATTGGCCGTATTGAGTGCCGATGCAGGTGGGCAGAACGATCTTTTTTTAATTAGCAGCAGAAACGATCGCACGAAGCGCCTTACAAATGATATTTACGATGACCTTGATCCATCGTTTATTCCAAATACAAACTCAATTGTTTTCAGCTCAAATAGAACAACAGACACCGTTAATAATATTGTAAAAGGGTATGATAGGCAAACAGGAAGCTATAATCTATACACGTATAATCTGGATACCACCACCACCACAGTCACTCAAATAACCAATACGCTAAGCAAGGATTTTTATCCTAAAGCTGTCGATCTGGATAATTTTTATTACTTAAGTGACCAGCGTGGCATTGTCAATCTTTTTAAGTTTAACCGACCAACAGGCATTTATTCGCAGATCACGAATTTTGATTCTAGTATAAAGGAATATGATCTGGATTTTGGCAATCGTTCACTTGCTTTGGTAATGAATAAAAATTTAAGCGAGGATATTTTCCTTATCTCAAATTTTAATTTGGACAGGCAAATATTTACACCGTCAACCAAGCGCAAAGAGGTTCAACTCGCTAAAGTAATTAGTGAAAAACGTAAG
This sequence comes from Bacteroidia bacterium, assembly GCA_043750455.1. Lineage (GTDB taxonomy): Bacteria > Bacteroidota > Bacteroidia > Cytophagales > Cyclobacteriaceae > ELB16-189. The sequence goes on from JAYVBN010000366.1 coordinate 1,725, forward strand.
CAGAAAAGTGTCAAGAGTATGACAATTAAGGAGCTGATTAACTCCAGACTGCAGGAAAAGAGAGATACAGTATCGCAGAAAGAGGATAAACCCGTCTTAGAGAAGAAAGATTCTATTGATCAAAAGAAAACTATCAACACTGACGACTACAGCTTTGATGCCGAGGAAATAGCGAAGGACACCTTAACAAAGCCAATAGTTCAAGAGAAGAGTGTTGATACTGAAGACTATGTTTTTGAGGATGATGCTGGTAAGAATAAAGCCACAGAAACATTTTTGACTCGCTATATGAAAGCGAGAGAAAGCAATCGCCTCACGGGTCCTTTTTCTTACGAGCCAAGATTTAGTTATGAAAATCTTATTACCAATTTTGTTATTGATCCATTGCGAGGGTTTAGTGTAAAGATGGAAGCACAAATGAATGATATGCTTCAAAATTTTCGTTTCTTTGGTGGCGTTCAAACTGCATTTGACTGGAAGAGTGGAGATATATTTGGAGAAGTTCAGTATCTTCCACATTTGGTAGATTATAGTATTCGATTTGATCGCAAAGCTATTTTTTGGGATGGTCTTGAGGAGCAAACTTCAAACTATCAAAAGTATTCGCTTCAAAAAATAGAACTAGGTGCTTCTTTACCACTTTCTGTGCGAGCTCGTGTTTCGTTAAAGCCCTTCATCGGTTACACAAGGTATGTTGATCGTGGCAGTATTAATTTCCCAGCAACACCACCAACTTTTTTGCCTTCCGATCAGCAATATTATGCGGGAACAAAAGCAGAATTGGTGTATGACAACAGTATCACCACGGGATTAAATATTATTGAAGGATCAAGAGGGAAAATAGGTTTTATACATAGTGAAGGCTTGGGCAATAAGAATGCAAGCTTCTCTCAGGTTTTCATTGACCTTCGCCATTATCAAAAAATTTACAAAGAGATTGTTTTTGCAGTACGCGGTTACACAGGTACTTTCTTTGGCAATGCGCCAAAGAAATATGTTTTAGGAGGTATGGACAATTGGTTTGGTAATAAATTTAATTCCGAAGGTTCGGCTAATCCGTTGGTGAATAGTGGCACCAAATTCAATAACAATTTAGTGTTTACAGAATTTGCAACAAGCCTACGCGGTTTTGATTACGCAACACTTTATGGAAATAGTGTAGCACTACTAAATGCTGAGTTGAGAGTGCCGCTAATCCGTGCCTTATCAGGTGGGCCAATCGCTTCTAATTTCTTCAAAAACATGCAGTTCACCGCTTTCTACGACATTGGCTCAAGTTGGACCGGGGCTGTGCCATTCAAAACCCAAAACAGTGTGCGTACCAGAGAGGTAAATGAAGGCCCTTTTGAGATTGATCTTAAGGAGTATCTGAATCCCTGGCTATACAGTTATGGATTTGGTTTCCGGTCAATGATGCTCGGCTATTATATTAAGCTTGACCTGGCCTGGCCTGTCGAAAACTACAAGGTGAAGGATCCAAGAGTCTTTGTTACTCTTGGCTTTGATTTCTAAACCAGCCAACTACCAGTTGAGTTGAGGAGATTAAATATTCTATACCTTCGCGCGGAATTCTATTGTAATCGCAACCAGCCTTATTCTTTATGATCAAATCCATGACCGGCTTTGGACAAGCTGTTTCAAACAGTGCCGAAGCAACTATTACAGTTGAAATAAAAAGTCTCAATTCAAAATTTCTGGATCTTAGCCTTCGTATACCAAAGCTATTTACTGAAAAAGAGCTTGAACTTCGGAATCTTATTTCAGAAAAACTTGAGCGCGGAAAACTATCTTTCTCAATTGACTATCAACCGGCTGTAAAAGAAGAAGTACATCAGCGATACAATGAAGCCTTGTTTATAGCCTATTATGCAGAGTTAAAAAAACTGGCAGATCGGGTGGTGGCACCATACGATAATCTTTTTCAATTAGCATTAAGCTCGCCAGATGTTGTAGAGAGCAAGGTGAAGGAAGAATTGGATCCAGCCTTATGGACGAAGACACAGCAAGCTATCAGCGAGGCTATACAAAAATTTGAACAGTTTAGATTAGCTGAAGGAAAATCAACAGAAGAGAAACTTGTTCAATATGTTGAGGGTATTCGCACAGCACTTTCTCATGTTGAAGTAATTGACCCCAAACGCGTAGAGAAAATCAGAACCAGAATCAAAGGCAACATAACAGATTTTTTTGGAAGCGAAGGCTTTGATGCAAACCGGCTTGAACAAGAGATTATTTTCTATATCGAAAAACTGGATATTCATGAGGAACGCGTGCGCCTTAAAACCCATCTGGACTATTTTTCTAAAGCCCTAGGCGACAAGCAATCCAATGGCAAAAAACTGGGGTTTATTGCGCAAGAGATTGGCAGGGAGATTAATACGATTGGCTCCAAGGCCAATGATGCTGAAATGCAGAAACATGTGGTGATGATGAAAGAGGAATTGGAAAAAATAAAAGAACAGCTCAATAATATTTTATAGAATTTATTTGATCCCTGCCATACGGAAAGGGAAAAGTAACACAGCGCTGATGAACTTGAACACCAAACCAATGGTGAGCCCCACTATTGTAAACGGAAGCAATAGTAGCCATACTAATGGAAAGAGGAATAACATAAGCAATGCCAGTGGCCAGCAGATGACTAACAAAATGCACCAGAGCACAAGGGTCGCAAAAGTCTTCATGGATCGAATTTTATAATGCTCGTTCGCAAAAAGCTAGCCGGGTTAACAATCAAATGACCTTTAAGTAGTTACAAAACTAACGTGGTTTCAATTGATCATAAGTGTACAGGTTTCTGTTCATGAATGTACAGCCACGAATTGTTGATTTGAGGTACTTAAATTTTGTTAATTTACTTTTCGTAAGAAGGGAAATGAAGAAAGATAAAATCTCCAGCGTCATCATTTGGTCGGTGATCTCAGCTGCCTTTATTGGTCCGGGAACTGTAACCACTGCAGTGACAGCCGGCTCACTCTATCATCTTGACTTGATGTGGGCAGTTACCTTTGCGACCATTGCTTGTATCCTCTTACAAGAAGTTTCGGCACGCATTACCATTGCCAGTGGGTTGAGCCTGGGCCAGGCAGTAGTTAAAAAGTTTGGTTCTCAAAAAGGATTTTGGATAAATATAACCATAGGCGTGTCTGTCATAATCGGATGTGCCGCCTATGAAGCTGGAAATATTCTGGGAGCCGTTTCAGGGCTGAGTCTTTTGTTTGAAGGAGACCTGTCTACCGGACAGGCAGGTGGTATGATCTATACAATTTTAATCTCTGTTGTTGCCGCATCTGTATTATGGAGTGGAAGACAGAAATGGATTTCAGCACTCATGACAATTTTGGTAGCTATGATGGGCATTGCTTTTTTAGTACTGGCACTCCATATTGATTTCTCGTTTTCAGAAATAATGGTAGCCAGTGTTGTGCCTAAAATTCCGATGGGAGCAGAGTTGATCACCTTAGGATTGGTGGGTACCACCATTGTCCCTTATAATCTTTTTCTAGGCTCGGGTATCAGCAAAGGGCAGACTGTTCCGCTGATGAGGATAGGACTTACAGTTTCCGTTGTAATAGGTGGACTAATTACTGCATGGATTTTATTGGCAGGTACGTTGGTGCACAACTTTTCTTCCTTCCCAATTTTGGCAGATGAGTTTCGTAATAAAGTTGGAGAGGTTGGGGCATGGGCATTAGGCATTGGGTTGTTTGCCGCGGGTTTTTCTTCCACCATTACATCACCTTATGCTGCTTCTATAATTGCAGCAAATGTTTTGGGAGCGGAAAAGAAAAATTCCATCAGGTTGGCATGGGGTGCTGTGTTGCTTATCGGTTTTTTGTTTGGCATTAGCGGTGTAAAACCCATACCGATCATACTGGTAGTGCAGGCATTGAATGGACTCATACTTCCATTGGTGACTGCCTATTTAATCATTATTGTGAACGATGGAACGCTTATCCCTAAAGAGCACCGCCATGCCGGTTACTATAACCTGGTATTACTACTGATTTTTGCTTGCGTGCTTTTGATTGGCCTTACCAGTATAGATAAATCTATTTCAGCTTTTGCAGGATGGAAGAAAAGTCATTTTACAGTAATTGCATCTATGACTGTTGGAGTTACTTTGGTGTTGGGATGGAATGTGTTTAGATCGGAGAAGGACAACTGATTTACTTCACCACAATATTCTGCAATTCAATCTTACTCAACTCTTCCAGTTCACCCTTGGTGAATAACAATTCAAGCTCCTCCATTTTAACGGAGTTGGATTTGGGCTTGTAGTTGATGAAGTCATAAAATTGAATGCTAGTTACTTTTCGTGGATTGATAGCTTTGCGAAAACGTAAACTCGTCTCGTCATTCTCATTGAACGAATAAGCCAAATAGCCAATTGTAAAGTCTTCGCGGTTGATCCAATAGTGAAATACATCCTGAAAGTCTTCGCCACCGCCTTCCTGAGTAAAAGTGATTTCTACTTTATAAAAGATCTGGTTCTCAATCATGGTATCGCCTAGGTATTTTTTCTGGACAGAATGG
>JAYVBN010000367.1:0-3997 GCA_043750455.1 Bacteroidia bacterium
TGGTGGAATTGGTCTAGTACCTGTAAGTGGTGTTAAAGCCTGGCCAAGTAAGATGCCTGGAACTCCAAAATTATTCAACTTGGTTTTGTCGCCAGTAAATGCGGTAGGAAGGTCACCACCTGTGTAAGGAGCTGGCATTCCTACAGAGCCTGCCGGAGCTGGAGCCACTGTTTTTGGGCCTGCACCATCTGCATCAAATAAGATTAATCGCCCTAGCACCTTAGTGCCAGCAACTCCAAAATAGCCGTTAACGGAATTAATATCAGGTTGGTTGAATGCCAGGGTTGTTCCTTGCGCAATTGAAAATTGCTTAGACATAATTAAAGGCAAAGAATTCTGTTGCCCTTCATTAAACAACGCTCCAGACTGATAGCCTGCTGTAAGGGAGTTTCCAATGGCAACAAACTTTGTGAAATCAGCCGTTCCCTTAGTGCCAGTGATCGGAGGAACTTCTACAACCGGAGGTGGCTCCAACGTAATTGCTTCTTGCTCGCATGATATAGTTATCAGCAATGCAACGGGGAGAATGTATAAAATTTTAAACTTTTTCATATTCATCTTATTTTTAGTTCGTCAAATTATTTTAAGAACTCATCAAAGGTCAACGAGATGTAATACATCTGTCCAACGAATGGAGAGCCAAGGTTGGTGCGATAATCACCGCCACCAATATTGGTTGCGCCTATTTTGATCATAGACTTCAATGCAGAAAATTTGTAATTCAATTGTGCATCTATTACGCCAAATTCCGGAACATTCCAGGTTCCATATGACGACTGCCATAAGAATCCTTCCTGCCAACGGAAGTTGACATTGAATCCTAAATTCTCAATAATTTTTCTGTTGCCAATTCCTACATTAATTTTATTGGTAGGCGTATTAAATCCTGCCCTAAAATCCACGCTTTCGTTGGCTTCAAATGTAGCGTAACTATAATTACCCGTGAGGATGAAATTTTTAGGCAAGCTGTAGGTAAGACCTAATCCAAGGCCATATGATGTAACGTCTTGCGTAGAGTTAACATAAGGACTGTATAATGAACCTGCAGCAACTGCTTTGCCTTGATGAGTAGTAGCATTTTTGCTGGCAACTATTTGACCAGCAATAAAATTAGTGTAGGCTGTATAATATCCATTCAAATCTATAAGTATCTTCTTGGCGAAAACACCTTTATACCCTAGTTCAAAAGATTTTAATTGCTCTGGTTGCACATAGGATAAATCGGCTGTCTCAATAGTTTGTGGACTTCCTGCTGCAGTTCCTGGTGTTAATGCTCCTGTTGTAGGATTGATGCTTCCACCTCCTGCCCTAAAGGCTTTGTATGAAGCATCGGTATAAGCACCTCCATTATGTATTCCATAGCGCGCTGCATTTGCTTCTGTGCTGCCAATTAAAGTACCACTAGAGGATGGGAAATAAATAAATTGTGCCTGCGTATCGGGGTTTCTAAAGCCAGTCTGGAAGGAGGCTCTTATATTGTGGTCTGATGATACCGCATATACAGCAGATACTCTAGGTGTTACTTGTCCATCGAAGTTTTCATTTTTATCATATCGCAGTGATGCAGTCAACTTTAAAGCATCAGCAACTGTTTTGGCGATTTGACCGTAGACCCCGAACTCATCAATTGTTATTCTATCAAAGGTTACTCCATCATCAGGTCCTTCGTTAAAGATGGTTCCGTCTGAAAACAGATCGTACCGCCTAACATTGCCACCGAACTGAACTTCGGCAAACTCAATTTTGTCTGCGAAGTTGTAATTAAACTCAGCATGATAAAGTTTTGAGTTGTCGCTAAAGGAAGCACCACCGGCTGCTCCGCTTGGAACTTTTTGAAAGAAGTTATCACGAACAGCCTGTGCCTTGTCAATAAATGATTGCGAATCTGGTGCTGGGCGTGGCGCCAAAGGATTATTATCCGCTGCATTACGAGCTGCGGCATGTGCAGCAGCAGGATTACCTGCAGGTACCCCTGGTACGTATCCTTGAAGGCCTAATACATAAGTTTGAGCATAGCGAGGCGCCCACTGCGCTGCTGTTGGGCTAATGGTTTCATTTAAGAAACCACCAAGAGCAGATAGGTTGTAAGACTTGCCAGCATCAGTAGCGGTCTGATAAGCCCTTACAAAGAAATTATCTCCTTTCAACTCTAGTTTATGAAATTGCTGAGAGAAATCTCGTAACACATACTTTTCAGTTCCCTGGTAAATTGAACTGCCGCCACCATACCTGTAATTATAGAGTACCTCCATTTTATCATTGATCCTGTAGTGCAAACCCACATCACCCTTGATGCTTTTAGCATCACGATTGTCAGAGAACGCCTTAAGAAAATCTTCTTCCTTATAGCCGGTTCTTCTTAGATCCAATGTTCCAAAAGTACCGCCTATGGGAACCGGAATGGGAGTCTCGTCACCATATGTGTTAAGTCCGTCAAAATTGGTATTGCCACTTAAATCAGTCGTAGATTCAGGGTTATTACGGTCTGTCGTGTAATCATTTCCCAGCCAGTCAGTAGCTTGCATGTAGGCGAAGTTAACTTTGAATGCAAACTTGTTATTGAAAGCTTTTGCATATCGTATACTGTATTGGGAAAGCGGATCTGACCCTGCAGCTGTTGAGTTTGTCATGCCCAATTTTACCTGAGCGCTCAGGCCTTGATATTCAAATGGGCTTTTACTTTTCATGATCATAATGCCGTTGAATGCATTAGGTCCGTAAAGTGCTGAGGCAGCACCCGGAACAACCTCAACGCTTTCAGCATCAAGTTCTCCAATGCCAATTAAGTTTCCAGTTGGAAAGTTAAGGAGTGGAGCCTGAGTATCCATACCATCAACTAACTGAACGAAACGAGTATTTGCAATGGTTGCAAAACCCCTAGTATTGACAGATGTTAAATTTAGGCTACCTGAATTTACCTGAATACCTTTTACGTTTGCTAATGCATCATAAAAGTCAGGTGTTGCGGTCTGTCGGATTGCTAACAAATCCATTTTCTCTATCGTTACGGGAGATTTAAGAATGCTTTCTTCAACTCGCGAAGCAGATATAACTACTTCTTGGCCTAATAAAGATTGCTCAAGCAAAGAAATTTCAAGACCAGCCGTGGTAGCCTCTTTGACTTCAACATCCTGGGTTGCAAAACCTATGAATGACAGCGATAGTGTGAAAGGAGGTGCTTGACTAACGCTGAGGTTAAATTGGCCTTTAGTGTCTGTGATGGTTCCAATAACCCTACCCTTTACAATAATGTTAACACCTGGCAAGGGTTGGCCGGTTCCTCCGTCTTTTACCGTGCCGGATACGGTGCTCTGCGCCAGGGCAGCCGCAGCACCCATCATCAAAAGGAGGACGGGTAAGAGTGACTTTAAGTATAGCTTATTCATACGCATTAGTTTAATTTTATTAAAACTAAACCATTTTTACGTAATTACAAACGTTTGTGGAGGGGCTTTTCGCAGACTTTAGTAAAAAATTCAAGTGGTCTGAAATAGCTTTTTACTGGGGTTGATTGCGTATGTACTTAACTAGTCGCTCGCAGAGCGCGTTTATTTCTGAGGACATGTGTTCGTCTCCGGTGGAGCTCAAAACACTTTGGCTAAGTCCGCCAATGCAGTCGATGTAAAATTTCTTCATTTCTTCAACAGGCATATCCTTCGACCATAAGTCGATGCGCATCGTATTCTTTTGCTCATGATCCCAAAGGCAAATACTGATCGACTTTGCTTCAGTAAAACCTGTCTCTGGTTTATCCGTGGCATCCCACATAATTTTTTCGGGAACGTTATTTTGATCGAGTTCTATGTTGAAGTTGATTTCTGTTTTTCTCATTGTTACTAATTCTATCTTTTCGTTCATGAACTCACTCTAACCTTGTAATCGTTACTACTTTCCCTTTGTAGGAATAATCAACGCCTTTCTTCCTCATCTTCTCTCGAAGTTGGCAAGCTTGCTCCATTCGCTGTTGCGGAGTAAGTTTAAGAAAAGCCTCATCCTT
>JAYVBN010000368.1:0-6258 GCA_043750455.1 Bacteroidia bacterium
ATAATACTTACTTAACTTATTCATAGTCAGGTTCTAAGGGCTAAAGATAATCAATTCAAAATAATTAGCTTGGCAAATTGCTCATTTTTCGAGCCATCCACCAAAGAACGAACTAAAACCTTCATCAAGTATATCCCATTAGTCAATTTTGTACCCCTGACATCCGATCCATCCCAATCAATAAGGGAAACTTGATATTGACTTTCGGGTACAGAAAAATTCATTATTTGAACTTCTTGTCCAGTCATTGTAAAGATTGCCAGGCTTACCTCAAGATCTTCGCCTGGCCGTGAGTGAATAAACTGGATTACTGTGGACTCTGAGAAAGGATTTGGATAATTGGATAGTTCTTTAATCTCTATTCCTGTGCTTTCAGAAACCACAAAATCGACAGAGGCTGTTGCAGGGTTATTAAAGTTATCCCAGACTTTAAGGGTAATGGTATGCCTACCCATTTCCAATCCTTCCAAGGGAAACTGCAAAGTGCCTTTTGTAAAATCGTTTTCTGCGGCAATAAAGTATTCGTTCACTTCGTAAGTCAAGTTATCATCGAGGATAGCGACCATAGTGTTACCAATACCATAGTTGGAAATATTTATTCCACTTTCGTCATAAAGCTGGGCCACTAATTTCGAGTTGCTACTTACAATGCCACCTGCTATAAAAGTTGTGTCGCCCAAAAATAATTTGATTGCGGGTGGAGTAGCTTCCGATAGAACATTAGTTTCACTTTCGCCAACTTTGAAATCCATAGTGCCACCGCTTGCATCGTTTTTGTTGAGTTTGTCTTGTGCGTATGTACTTAACTTGCCAGCGCCAATCTGATAAGCGATACTTTTTGGAAGCAGGAACTCCATCTGAAAATCTCCATCTGTTATTTTTGCTTCGCCTCTAAACAGTGCGTTGTTCCACAACGAATAGTTAAAGACAGGATTTTCATCTCCCTTGGTTTGCAACGCAGTTTCTTTGTCGAATAAGGTTGCGAGTAATGTGCCATTGAAGTTTGTATTCTTTATTCCATTGACTTGAACTTCACCTTTTAATTGAACCATTGAGAGAGCTTTGAGTGTATCAGAGTTTGTAATCGTGCTAATTTTTGAAAGGAGTACTTCTGCTTCCGGAATAGCTAACTTCATGGAGGGATCACCCAATAGGGAAAAATTTCGATTGCCCACTCCACTCAGGCTCTTGTTTTTTGTGTCGCGAAAGATGGTGCCAAGGTCTCTATATCTACCATCTATTTTTTGAAAGAACGCTTCATAAAATGCTTTGTTGAGTGTAAAGTTAGAGCTGGAACTAACCGGTCGGGCTGTAGTGACTAATCCAATTGAGCCACCATTTTTTTTAATCTGAGTTAACTCACCACTTGAAATCTGTCCTGGATCATCATGCCTTCCAAATTCGCAAGTGGCGGTTACAAGCAACGGATAACTGCCATAGTTTTCCCAATTCGAAATAAACGTTTCATCCAGGATTCGCTCTTGCAGCCACACTTGTTCAGATCCATGACCCGTAAAATTTGTGATGAGCACTCCTTTCTTTAATGCTTGCTTAAGTGCTTCACTTGCTTTAGGCGAAATTTGCCCGCTTGGTCTTGAAATTTGTTCATAAGAATCCAGATAAACCTTTTGCGTATTGAATTGCGGATAATTCTCCTCTATTTGCGTAGCAAGTTGATCGGCTTGCCCTTGATGAATATTGAAATCACCATCATCGGCAACAAACAAAATCTCTTTGCGCCATTTTCCAAATGTCTTTTTTCCAAGATCGTATTCAAGTAGTTTGTCAATCACATTAGATGCTTCTTGATTTGTTTTCACAGACAAACGGCCAACACCAATTTCCATCGTATGATTTTGTGCGGGGCTTTCGCGCCATTCGCCTTCGGTAGCGTCAAAGAAAGCGAAGTAATCATCTGACGAGTAGGTCTCCAGAGGACTTAGCGAATTATTGGATTCATAGGTGGGTACAAAGTTTGTATTTTTTGTAATCCGATTTTTATAGTCGTACGAACAACGGCCAAACAACAAAAGATTTCTAAGGCCACCTTGTAAATATGCATTTCTTGCAAAATCGCGGATAGCTGTGACATCTTGTTTTCCTCCAGAGAAATCGTTGTACACTTCTTCGGGAGTAACAACGCGAACAGAAATTTTATTGAAGCTTGTGCGATGCCCTGCCAGTCTGATGGCCTGATCCTTGAAATCTGGATGAACAACAATGATTAGATCAGCAGGGGTAGCTGCGCGAAGATTTTGATTTACAATCACGCTTTCAAAATTCGGGACAAGGATTTTTCCTTTATCGTAAACAACAAAAATTTTTAATGTTTGTGTGGTGGTTGAATAAATCGCTTTGCTCCCGCTACTCGTAAACTTAAGATCAACCGCATTGAAGGGATCGGTAATTTCCCAGATGGAGGTTTCAGACCCAACGGATTCAACTTCAAATGTTGACGAAGTATTCTCCAGACTTTTGATAGAACTGAAAATAGTTTGACTTTCGTATAGTGCCAGTTTTCTTTTGAAACTCAGTAGAAAATGATCGATGAAACCAGTAGCGGATCCAATATCATTTTTTACAAATTGAAACTGAAACTTTACTTCTTGTGAAGTACGACCTGATGCACCTGAAGCCGTTGCGTTAATTTTGAATGTATCGATGGCGTGCCTGCCCTTTGGCCCATAGGTGGTGTTAGGAACCTGGCCAATAATTTGTTCCGCCAACAAAACTCCATTTAAAAAAAATTTGAATGACGATCCCGCATAAGATTTAGCCATCACATTGGAAGCAATTTTGATTTCAGAGTCAGGCACAATGCCCGGTATTTCAAATTTGATCGTTTGTTCGGTGGCTCCATTGAACTGCTCACCAAACCATTCGCGACCGGATTTTAGTATGTTGTGTTGATTTGTTTCGTGAAAAGTAAAATCGTCAAACTCGTTAATAACCGGAAATCCAGAGACAGCACTTTCAATTGTACCCATTCTTTTTCCGGCAGTTGCTGCTACGGTAATGAAATAGAAATTTTTATCGCTATATAAATGATTGACATAACCAAACATATCCTTTGCGATATTGTAGGAATACGCATCGGGGCCCTGGCCAAAAAAAAGTATGAAATCATTCTTGCCAAAGTGGCCATCATTTTCACCCGATACAGAAATAGAAATTTCTGTCAATTCACCCTTTCGTGCAGCGCTATTACTTTGTGGCAGCATTCCGTTGCCGCTAGCAAAGAGTTTTATATTTCTTGGGTCGATTTTGTCGGCATCTATCCCCGCTTTCTTCAAAAGATTGTAATCGATTTTATAAACTCCATCTGAATTAACAGAGAATTTGGACCACTGACTATTACTTAAAACCGAAGTCTGACCATCTGAAGAGATAGACTTTCCCAATAGGAATAGGAATAAGCACGCTATTTTGAAATGTGTCCGCAAGAAAATCAAAGATTATGCAAGTTTCACAGCCGTACTCACTAACGAAAAGACTATGTAAAGTAGTATTAAAAGGGGCAGGGCTAATTTCCCCAAAAAGGCAAACAATACTATAGATATAGCTATAAAAATAAATCTGACTTTGTTGTTGTTCCAGGTGAAGTCCTTGAATTTGAAAGCAAAAAATTCGATCCGTGATAGCAATAGTAAAGAAAAAGTGATGGTCATAAGAACCAAGACCCAATCCTGAAAGACCCAATTGCCCACCTGACCAGCTACCAAAGGAAGAGAAGTGATAAAAAGGGTATTAGCTGGTGTATTCAATCCTTTAAATGAATCACTTTGAGTTTCATCCACATTAAAAATCGCGAGTCGCAAAGCGGAACATATGGCAATAATAAAGGCAACATAAGGCAACCAAGGCATGGAAGTTGATGCGCCTATCATTTTATACATGACTAAGGAAGGAAGTAGGCCAAAACTTACCATGTCGGCAAGAGAATCCAATTCTTTGCCAATGGGTGAAGTTACTTTTAGCATGCGCGCAGCAAATCCATCAAAAAAATCAAATACACCAGCAGCCCAAACGAAATAGGCGGCAGGAATAGTTCGTTCTTCCAGGCAATACACAATGCCAAAACAACCGCACAAAAGATTGCAACAGGTGAGAAAATTAGGGATATGCCGTTTCATAATTCTTTAGCGTAAAGAAAGAGCGCAGTAGGGATTTGAAATTTTTTCTACTCCCAATGTAGTTGTAGATCCATGACCCGGGTAAACAACTACATCGTTTGGCAATACAAAAAGTTTTTGCTGTATGCTGTTTATCAATGTTTCGTGATGACCTCCGGGAAGATCAGTGCGACCAACGCTTCCGCGAAAAAGCACATCGCCACTCAATAGAATTTTTTCTTGCTTATTGTAAAAGCCAATATGGCCTGGTGCGTGACCTGGTAAAAATAAAACGCTGAATTTGGAATTTCCAAAAGCCACTTCATCACCTTCTTCCAGAAACTGATCGGGCGAGGCTTCTGTGTAGTTGGCGAACCCATAGTTGGGGGCATATGCCTTCACCGCTTTCAAAACTGGCTCATCCTTCTTATGCATTAAAAAGGGCACCTTATATTTTTCTTTTACATGGTAATTGCCAAGAACATGATCGATGTGAGTGTGTGTATTAAGAAGATATTTAATAGTTAGGTTTTTACTTTTTATAAAATTGTCAAGTTCCTCTTTCTCTTCTTTTTCATAACATCCCGGGTCAACGATTACTGCAGTTAAGGTATCGTCATAGACAATATAGGTGTTTTCTGAAAAAGGGTTAAACACTAATGTTTTGATATGAATCATATGACAATAAACAACAAAGTTAAAGGTTCTTTCGATACTGCAACCCACTTTACTTGCTAAGATAAACCTTCTTATCTTTCCTCAATGATCGAGATCGAAGTGGGTAAGGACAGCAATCAATAGATTGAACCTAATGGATATTGAACGAGAAGTTGATTTCATACTAGTAGGCCAGGGCTTGGCTGGCTCTGCATTGGCTCTTGAATTAATGAAGCGTGATAAGAAAATTTTAGTTTTCGACCAACCCGATAAAAACAATTCATCCACAGTGGCAGCAGGATTATTCAACCCAATCACAGGTCGGATAATGTCTAAAACATGGAAGGCAGATTTGCTTTTTCCTTTTCTGATGGATTCTTATTTAAGGGCTGAAAAAATGCTGAGGGCACATTTTTTTAATCCGATGCCACTCTATCGGCCTTTTATTTCTGTGCAAGAACAAAATGAATGGATGGGTAAAAGCGCAGAGGTGGGTATGCAAGCTTACCTTAAACAAATAGTTACCCAATCACAATTTGGCAATCATGTGTACGATGATTTTGGTGGCCTTTTACTTTCGCAATGTGGTTATGTGGACACGAACTTTTTTATAACGGCTGTTCGCAAAAGTCTTATAGCCAAAGAGTCTTTCAGGCAAGATTACTTTATGGAAAGTGAACTTATAGTGGAAGCAAACTCTGTTTTTTACCGGAAATGCAAGGCAGACAAAATAATTTTTTGCAACGGAAGTGATGGCTTGAAGAGCCGGTTTTTTGGAACTCTTCCCTTCAGGCCCTTAAAAGGGGAGACGATTGAAGTGAGGGTAGATCACGAATTTGAAATCGTTTATAACCGTGGAGTTTACATTGTTCCTTCTGGAAAGCCGGGACGATATAAAGTAGGAGCCACATATAATCCGCGGGATTTATCAGAGTCGGTCACGGAAGAAGGAAAAAAGGAATTGAATGATAAGCTAAAAGACTTGTTAAAGTTGCCTTTCGAAATTACTAACCAAAATTGGGGTATTCGTCCATCGACAGCAGACAGACGACCATTTTTAGGTGCTTATCCTTCAGAGAAAAAAGTAGTAATTTTTAATGGGCTGGGTACCAAAGGTGTAAGTCTGGCTCCGTATTTTGCAGCTCAGTTGTCAAATTGGTTATTAGGGAAAGGGGAGATAGATCCAGAAGTTGATATTAACCGCTTCAAATCTAAGAAATAGATTCTTTCATGGAAGCTTAAACCTGTTTCAATACGTTATATTGGTAGTTCTTGTGCGATAGTATGAAATGGAATTTTAGGATTTTGCTTACGATATCCGTCTTAGGTGTGGCTTCCTTGTGTCAAGGACAGCAATCGCGCGAGGTTTTTGGTAAGAATAGAATTCAATACAAACAATTCGAATGGCAATTTATTAGCTCTGAGAATTTTGATGTTTATTACTATGACAACCGAAGAAAAATTGCCACAGACGCTATACAATATCTGG
>JAYVBN010000369.1:0-8356 GCA_043750455.1 Bacteroidia bacterium
AGTGAATTGACCGATCTAATTAATACTAACTAATAAACTCTGTTTATGGGCTATTTAGAACCTGCTCCCCTTCTCAACACAGAAAATCCATTTGAAGCAATGATGTCGCGTTTTCGCACCGCTTCTCAAATTCTGGGACTGGAAGAAGAGGTGTACAACGTACTGAAATCACCAGCCAAACAGGTGATTGTTTCATTGCCTATTACTATGGATGACGGCAGCATCAAGGTGTTTGAAGGTTATCGTGTCATTCACTCAACCATACTTGGCCCTTCCAAAGGTGGTATTCGCTTCGATCCACATGTAAATCTGGATGAAGTGAAAGCACTCGCTGCCTGGATGACCTGGAAGTGCGCAGTTGTTGACATACCGTATGGAGGAGCAAAAGGTGGAGTGACTTGCAACCCACGCCAAATGTCGGCTGGAGAAATCGAGCGGCTTATGCGTTCTTACACGTTATCAATGATTGATATTTTTGGACCTGACAAAGATATTCCTGCACCGGACATGGGCACTGGCCCTCGCGAGATGGCGTGGTTAATGGATGAATATTCGCGCACGCAAGGTATGACAGTGAATGCTGTTGTTACTGGCAAACCGATTGTATTGGGAGGATCTCTTGGAAGAACTGAAGCTACCGGCCGTGGTGTAATGGTATCTGCGCTGGCTGCGATGGAAAAATTAAAGATCAATCCTTACAAAGCAACATGTGCTGTGCAGGGTTTTGGTAATGTAGGTTCATGGGCTTCATTGTTATTGGCAGAGCGTGGATTGAAAGTGGTTTCGGTAAGTGATATTTCTGGCGCTTACTATAATGAAAATGGAATTGACATTGCCGCAGCTGTAAAATATCGTGATGCCAACAAAGGTTCACTCGAAGGCTTTACCGGAGCCGGAAAAATTTCTGGTGACGAACTGTTAACTCTTCCGGTGGATGTATTAGTGCCAGCGGCAAAAGAAGATGTTATCACACATCACAATGCAGCTAATATACAAGCCAAGTTAATTGTGGAAGGAGCAAACGGCCCCACTTCATCAAAGGCCGATAGCATTATTTATGACAAAGGTATCAGCGTAGTACCTGATATTTTAGCAAATGCCGGTGGCGTAACGGTTTCGTATTTTGAGTGGGTACAAAATCGCCTTGGATATAAGTGGACGGCAGATCGTGTTAACCGAAGGAGTGACAGGATCATGAAAGACGCTTTCACTAACGTGTATAATACATCGGTAGAATATAAGGTATCTATGCGCATTGCAGCTTACATGGTAGCTATTGATAAAGTTGCCAAGACGTATAAGTTTCGTGGGGGATTTTAGTGAAACCAAATCGCCACTGACCTGCCTACCGGACAGGCAGGTTCACAGATTAAATTTCCTACGGATTCAGAAAAGGAATAAATTAAAAGTGAAAAGCTCTGGTATTGAATTTGAAAGAAAGCCTTATGTTTTAATTGTAAACCTGCCTGTCCGGTAGGCAGGTCTGTGGCAAATTTTTTAACCTTATCTTGAATTTATTAACATGACTATCCATAAAGAAGGCCGCACACTGTTGTTTGTTTTGTTACTTATTCTGTTTGCACTCAATTGGGCAATTGGATTTTATTTGCCGCTGGCCGAAGCGGTGCAAACTAGTGTATTGGCGGCCAGTTTAATTTTTTATCTGATCATCCTTCAATTTTTCCGTCTACCTATTTTTATTGTGCAAAAAAATGAAAAGCAGGTAATAGCACCTGCCGATGGTAAAGTGGTTGTGATTGAAGAAACAGAAGAGACTGAATATTTGAAATCAAAAAGAATTCAGGTTTCAATTTTTATGTCACCGATTAATGTGCACGTTAACAGAATGCCCGTGAGTGGAGCTATCAGTTTTTTTAAATATCATCCTGGAAAATATCTGGTAGCATGGCATCCTAAATCCAGCACTGAAAATGAGCGCACCACTATAGTCGCTAAAATGAAAAACGGAACTGAAATACTTTTCCGTCAGATAGCAGGGGCTTTGGCTCGCAGGATTAAATATTATGTGAAGGAAGGCCAACTTCTCGAACAAGGTGATGAGTTTGGGTTCATCAAATTTGGCTCGCGTGTAGATATCTTTCTTCCGCTTGATGCAAAAGTAAATGTTAAAATTGGCGATAAAACCACTGGAGGCAAAACCGTGGTCGCGGAACTTTAGACCCTCTAAAGGTCTGTTTTTTGCCTTTTAGTAAGATTTTATTACCTACCGGGCGTTATGTATAGGGCGTTTCCTTATCTTTAGATTAAAGTTTGAACATTACTTTCTTCTGGATTGTTTGTTCACGTAGAAGTTTCAACATCATTTTTATTTTTTCATGAATACATCCATAAAGTTTGCCCGCACCCAGGCCGAATATTTTACAACGCTAAGCCAGCGTGTGAACGCCTACTTTACAACCAACGACATTCAAAAAACGGCCAACGCTGAAATGGTTATTAAATCCATTTTCATGTTAGCGTTATACTTGACTCCTTATTTTATAATGGTCACTGGGGTTGTTACAGCAGGATGGGCACTTCTCGCACTCTGCGTGGTAATGGGCTTAGGCAAAGCTGGTATTGGCCTCTCCATTATGCACGATGCCAATCATGGCTCTTACTCTACAAAACCATGGATCAATAATGTAATGGGTGCTACTCTCAATTTAGTGGGTGGCCACTCCTTCAATTGGAAAGTACAGCACAATGTATTACACCATACCTACACCAACATTCATGATGCTGATGAAGATATTAGCCCTCGCGGTGTTTTGCGTATGTCACCCGAATCGGATTGGAAACCCATGCATCGCTTTCAACATTATTATGCGTGGTTCTTTTACGGTCTCCTCACATTTGTGTGGATTCTTTTCAAGGATTTCGGTCGTTTAAATAAATATCAAAAAGACGGTCTTGTGAAAAAACAGAAAGCCTCTATCAAACAAGAGTGGCTAGTACTTATCCTTACCAAGATAATTTATTTGACCTATATATTTGTGATACCTATGTGGCTTCTGCCCGTTTCATTTGGAGAGGTCTTTCTTGGATTTTTTGTGATGCACTATGTAGCCGGATTTATACTGGCCATTATTTTTCAACCGGCTCACGTTATTGAAGGCACCGAGTATCCTGTACCCGATATGAATGGCAACCTGGAAAACAACTGGGCTATTCACCAGATGCACACTACTACCAACTTTGGTCATCGCCATAAAGCATTCTCGTGGTATGTGGGTGGGCTTAACTTCCAGGTAGAGCATCATTTGTTTCCAAACATCTGCCATGTGCATTATAGAAAAATTGCGCCCATCGTAGAAAAGACATCAAAAGAATTTGGTGTTCCTTATAAATCAAAAGATACTTTCTTTCAGGCGATTGCTGCACATACGCGATTGCTGAGGGAACTTGGCAAAAAACCAATTACCATGCCTAATCTGGCCAGAGTAGCGGCTTAACAAAATCTAATAATTACAGAGAAAGCCCGGCAGAGATTGTTGGGCTTTTTTGTTTGACAAATTTCTGCTCACTCCATCGCATTTAAAATATTCACAAACTGATCGAAGGTCTGAAGCTCACTTTCAATAGACCAATGAGCTTTTTCGATTTCAGTTAAAAGAATAGACAATTCCGTTTTGTTCAAAATATTATCAGAGTTGCGCAAGAAATTTCTGATTTGGCTCAGTTCATCCAGAATGCGCGGTGGATTGTAAAGAGAGGATAGTGACAATACCTTTTCATACTCCATCAGGTTCAATGCCCCAGTTGCTTTGGCGGATTCCCATGCCGAACTTTGTAACATTGGTATTGTAATATTGTGCAATCCAATAATAACAACAGGTTTTACCATTTTACTTTTATTCACTAAATCATCCCATTCAATAAAAGCCACTTGGCTAAAATGCTTATTGATGGAATCGGCTTCTGCCTTTGACCCGATAAACCCTAATTGATTGTCCATCTGGCTTAATAAGCCCTGGAGGGATTTAAGGTGTTTTATGTTGATGGCTATATTTTCATGCAAACTGTTTTGGTTGATCTGAACTTCTTTCTTTAAGTTTTCAAAAGCTATATGGGCAATCTCTATCTGATTTTTTTCATCACGCCATTCTTCCAACTCAAAGGCAATGAGTATGCCGAACAGCGCACTGAAAAAACCAATAATGTGATTTGGCCAATCAATCTTGTATTGCGAGACGGAAAATTTCATTAGAAGAATTAGTTAGACTTTTTATTTCTTTTTCAATTCTTGTAATGCCACTTGCAGTTTCTCCAAAGCCATTACCCCCAGCAGAGCCTGTTGTTCTGCTAACTTCATTTGCTTTTCTGCGTTGATAACCCCCCCCCCTCTGGCCATCTTTTCATTCTCCATGGCAAGTGCTTCAAATTTACCCGTCTCTGTCTTTTGATAAAATCCAAAGGCAACGGACAGGATTAACAACACCGTGAGAAGGGCAATGATGATGTTCTTATTCATGATTGTAGTTTAGTTTTTTAAAATTACTATACAGACGTTACGCAACTTTGTGATTTCTTTGTGTTTTTGAGCCTTCGTGGTTCAGTTTATAAATGCAAATTTGAACCACCAGGCACGAAGCCCACTAAGATTCACAAAGTTATAATCAGAGAATGTCCATTGTGCGTAACATCACTTATTGATTCCAACATTTTTATCTTCACCCTTACCAAATATATCCTTACTCCACCCCTAAACTCGTAGTACTTTGCTTTCGGTTCTCCGGTCCAGCCATTGATACCTTTTTTTGGCAATCGTATTCCATGAATGTACAACACAGGGATAAGGGAAACTCCAGGAACACTCAAGGCAATCGCTCTTCCGAAATAAACAGAGATCAATAAAACAATGATTACCGTAGCAATAGACTTACCGAGTTTTCTCCACGGTGAAGATCGCTCTTCAAAGTGGCCAAGGAAAATGTGACCGAGAAGTAAGAGAATACTTACCAGAGCAATTTCAAACCAGAGGGAGGAGGTGTTCCACATAGAATCTAGTTTGGCAATCTGATATATCTTATCTGGTAGTTTTCTTCCTGACCAACTAAAAGTTCGTTATTTCTTATGGTCAAAATGTTCTTTAAATTTCTACTTTCATCAGGGTGAACACCCCTTTTTGTGAATTTAACTTCTCCGCTTGAAGGGTCGACATGTATGTCAGTCAGATTGAATCTATGTCGGCCATCAAGAAATAGGTATCTGAGGTCATCCGTTATTTGAATTGTCTCTGTCCCAACCCTGCCGTCTATTGTCCATTCATTTCTCCATATTCCAACTAGAAATTTACTTGAAATTGATTCCACTCGATATCGCTTCCTGAGTCTAAATACATATAGGCCTGCGACAATCATTGATATGATCAAAAGATAAAATGGAATCTGTACTTTAAACAATAGAACCGCTAATAACTTATCAAGAAATGTAGCTGCAAATTCAAAGTTGATATTGTTAAATTTAAATAGCCCAATCGTTGCAACGATCCCAAATACTAAAGTGAAAACTCCTGAGTTAAGATTACACCAGTTTCTAAATCGTCTGTACCAACTATTCATATTTTAATTTAATTGGCTACCTCTTCACGCCACCACTTCATCAAACGCCTTCACAAAACCTTTCATCTCGTCTTGTGTGCCAATGCTTACGCGGCACCATTCCTTTTGCTGGTAGTCCCACACACGGATGAGGTAGCCTTTCTCCTCCAGTTGGGTTAAAATGGTCTTGCCATCTTTTGGTGCAGGGAACAGTAATACGTTGGTTACGGGTTTGCCGTAGTTTATTTTCTTTTGATCGAGATAATCGGTGAGGACTTTGCGCGCAGTAGCATTTTTTTCACGCACCATCTTCATAAAATCTTCGTCACCTAAACTTGCTTTCGCAGCTGCAAGGGCAGTCTGGCTCGGTGAAATGGTATCTCCATATTGCGCAATTTTTTTCAACGTATCCGGATGGCCTGCCACATAACCGATGCGCAAGCCGGCCAATCCATAAATTTTTGAAAATGTTTTAGAGACAATGATGTTAGGATTATTCTGGGTTAATGCAACCATCGATTTTTGTTGCGATGGCTCCAGAAATTCAAGATAAGCTTCATCGGCATAGACCAATGTCTTCTTCGATGCCTCTTCACAAAACGATCTCACAATGGAATCACTAACCACCGTGCCCGTTGGGTTGTTCGGGTTACAAGAGAACACCAACCGCGTATCACTTTTGATGGCCGATGCCAACGCTTCATAATCGTGTTCCAGTTTTTCGTTGAGGTCTACTTTATCCCAATTGGCTTTCATCTGCTGAGCATAATTCATCAGCAATGGAAACGTTGGATAAGCCGATAGCACACGGCCACCTTCCAATCCATAAGCAATACCGGTTTGGCATAACAACTCTCCTGAGCCTGCTCCCATCAAAATATAAGAAGGGTCAACTCCCTCTTTAGCGGCTATCAGCGCTTTCAATTCTTCCAGTTCGTTAAACGCATAGCGGTTACTCTGCGAAAGAATTTCTATCACTGCCTTCCTTGCTTTGTCGGAAGGGCCGTATGGATTTTCATTTGAGTTAAGTCGTACTTTCTGGTTTGACTTATTACGCCCTCTAAAAAATAGTCGCTCGGCTTCACTCATAGGTGCCGCCATCAGTTCTTCGGTGAGGGCAGACGTTAATGTAAAACCAGCGGTGAGGGTAAGTGTGGATTTAAACCAGTCCCTGCGATTGAGTTGTGTTTTCATGGTGTATGGATTTGGAGGAATGAAGGTAATAAAATTTAATCCGATATTGCACCTCATCCCTGCTTACGGTCAGGCTGCATCATTATTCTCAATAATAATGAAAACGGCAGAAGTCTAATCTCAAAGGAAATTTCGAAGAGGTTGGAAAGAAATGGTGATTAGTAATTGGTTGCCGGTTGGGCGTATCGAATACTTAAAAACTTATACTCCACTGATTACCGAATACCTAAACACCGATTACCTTACTGAGGAATAATCCCCATCTGCTTCATCAAAAAGGTAGCGTTGGCTTTTTGTGCAATGCCGGGTTTTAATTTATAATCAAACGTAAGGTGGGTGCCATCCACCTGACTTTCAAAACATCCATTGATTACACGACCGGGAAATCGTTCCTGCAATTCACCTAATATCACATCGTGTGTAGCGAGCAACACCAGGGCATTGAGTTTTACAAGCTGTTCCACAATGGCAATAGAGCCCGATTGTTTATCAGTTGAGTTTGTGCCTTTGAGAATTTCATCCAGCAATATAAACAGTGGCTTACCCGACCGAAGATCTTCCATAATACTTTGAAGCCGGTGAAGCTCTGCATAAAAATAAGATTGATGCTCTTGCAATGAATCGGAAGTGCGCATGCCAGAGCGCAAACCAATTACAGGACATGAAAATGTTTTGGCACAAACGGGAGCGCCTGCTAATGCCAATACTATGTTGACACCTGCCGCACGCAAAAACGTACTCTTGCCAGCCATATTAGCACCCGTTACAATCATTATCGATTCGGGATCTCCTTGCGAAAAATCGTTATCGACTCTTTCTCTGTAAGCTATTAATGGATGGCCCAACGCTTCTGCTTTTATAACAAGTTTGTTATCAATCACCGGAAATGCATAGGCTGGATTGTTAAAATGAAAAGTGCCCAACGCACAAAGTGAATCCGCTTCAGCAATGATTTCCAGCCAATGAGGCAGGGCTTTGGCATTGACGTTGCGCCAGCTTTCCAATCTTCTGATCGATTGCAGGTCGTATAAAAAAAAGGAATTTCCAAGCAGGTTCGCAATTCCATTCTGACGAGACTCCAGCGCATTGATCAGGTTTGAAAACTCCCTCATTTTTATGGAAGCTTCAATAGCTTCCTTTTTTATGGATTGAAAAATCCCCGATGCAAAACTCTGATTGGTGATAAGATTCAGGAGCACCCAATACCTTTCGATCGCATTTTTCTGTTTGCTTAACACATCATGGACTCGCGTCACCTTGCGTGAGTGAAACGCAGGTATGGACCATAGAATGCTCATGGCCAGTAAAAGGGCTGGTATCCAAGTGGTACTTAATACAATTACTGCAGCTAATAACGAAAGTGGGATTATTGGCCCGATTAATAACAGAATTCTATAGATTGGTTTGCCTTCGATAAAATTTCTATCATTTGCCCATTCAAGTATTTTCTTTATTTCAAACGAGTTACCTTCTTTCAAAGTGGCATGCGCCCAAAAGTCTTGTCGAAATTGAGTTCTATCATGAAGATCTTTGACAGCTTCCTGTCTGTCGAGAATGTTTTGCTTGTCCGAACGAGGAGAGAGAAGGAGTTCGGCTAATTTATTTTCACCGATTGTAGT
>JAYVBN010000370.1:0-5883 GCA_043750455.1 Bacteroidia bacterium
TATTCCAAATGTTAACGGCTGGCATGCTGCATTTTTATATCCAATTCCTGAAAGGATTTTTAAAAAGTCGTTCCCATCAGGGAAGGCTTGAACGGATTCGGGCAGGTATGTATAAGCGGCCTTATCCTGTGAAATCAACCTTCCAATCTTTGGTAAAACAAACTTAAAATAAAAGTTGAATAGCTGCTTAAATGGAAAATGTGACGGTTTTGAAAATTCCAAAATGACCACCTTTCCTCCAGGCTTCACCACCCTAAAAATCTCTGCCAACCCCTTCTCGAGGTTTTCAAAGTTTCGAACCCCAAAAGCAACGATCACAGCATCAAATTTATTCTCTTCAAAGGGAAGATTTTCTGAATCTCCACTCCTAAGTTCAATTTTTTGATCCAAATGGCGCTCCTTCATTTTTTTGCGCCCAACATCCAACATTCCTTCCGAAATATCAATTCCTATAATTTTTTCGGGTTGTAGATCTAGGGCCTGAATAGCAAAATCGCCTGTGCCGGTAGCTACATCAAGAATTAGCTTAGGCCGAATTTCAATAAGCTCCAAAATAGCTTTTCGCCTCCACCGAATATCAATTCCCAAGCTTAACAAATGATTCAAGAAATCATATCGGCTGCTGATGTTGTCAAACATCTTAGCAACCTGTTCCTTCTTTCCAGCGCGTTCTTCCTTATAGGGCACTACCATCATAAAAAAATTATAACCAATGATATAACAATCATTGGTTATACAAGTTCAAAGGTGAGAAAAAGATATTAATTACCCAGCACAATAAAATCTACCCTGCGATTGATCTCACGCCCCTCTTGATCGTCATCATTTGAGGCAATTGGTCTGTCTTCGCCATAACCAGTAGCTTTTATTCTGCGTGCATCGATTCCTTTAGAGGTAAGGAAATTTTTTACGGCATTTGCCCTGCGTTGGGATAGTTGCTTGTTATACTCTCGGGGTCCAACATTGTCAGTATGTCCGGAGATTTCAACGCGTAACCCTGCATTTTGCTTCATCATATTCTCCAACTTATTCAATTCGTTATAAGACGCGTCTTTAAAGGTGGCTTTCGCAAAATCAAAATAGAGATTACGTAAAACTGAAGTAACACCTACTTTTAATTTCCGCATCTCTACCGTTAAACTGGTTGTTTTGGGTTCGTCAGAAATGCCTTCAATACGAATGGATAGATTTTGAAAAACATAGCCTTCTTTCTCAGCCGTTAGCTTGTAATCTTTTGGCGATGTGTCTTTAATGCTGAAAACAAATTCCCCCTTTCCGGCAGGAGAAAAACCTACTACACTATTATCTTTAAGGCCTTGAAGTTTTACACGGGCATCTAAAGGCGCCTTACTGTCGGCATCTACAATCTTGGCAAGATACTTGAATTCTCCACTTGGCTTTGCCTTTGGTTCTTCAATTGGAACAGTAATCATATAAATATCCTCGTACCCCATACCATCATCGTGCACAGACGCATAGTAGGATCTCAAACCGTCCTTGGTGCTGACAAATTGAATATCATCATCTGGAGTATTAATAGGGTAGCCCACGTTTTCTGGCTCACTCCATTCTTTTTTTTCAGGAATAAATGAAGATTTAAAAATATCATAACCACCCATTCCCTTTCTTCCTTTGGAACTGAAGTGTAACGTCATTCCATCAAAATCGATAAATGGATCATCATCATCAAACTCGGTGTTGATAGCGGGGCCTAGATTCTTTAAAGTAGACCATTTACCATTGCTATCTTTTGTGCACATGTAAATGTCTGATCCTCCCAAGCCGCCAGGTCGCTCGCTTGAAAAATAGATTGTGTTGCCATCCTTTGTAACGGTTAACGATTCTTCTCTAAATGTAGAATTGATGATTCCGGGTAACGGAACGGGAACTCCCCAGGTGCCATCCTTAAGCCGTTCGCTTACATAAATGTCTCCATTACCTTCGTCATTATACAGGTAAAGTGTTTTTCCATCTGCTGACATAGCAGCATTCGAGTTGTTATATTTTGTGTTTACTGTCGATCCAATGTTTTTTGCCCTTGACCACTTTCCTTTCGCCTTTGTTGAGTAAAACACATCTTCATAAGGTTTATTATCTTCATATACATTTTCATTTAGGTTGCCATCACGCCTGCGGGTAGTGAATACAATTTCATCTTCACTTTCATTTAGAACGGGGGCATAATCCTCATATTCAGAATTAATTTCACGCCCCATATTGACAATTGAAAATTTCTTGGGGTTTGCGACAAACTCTTTTCCGTTTTTACACTCTTGAATTTTACGTTCTACTTCAACAAGCTCAACTTTATCCTTTCCGGCATAGGTTGGCTTCGCGATCAGTTTATCCCTATACCTGTTGTAATAGTTAATTGCTTTATCGAATTCAAGTCCATAATGATAGCTCTTTCCAATCCAAAATTCGAGATCAAAACGATAATCAGGATCTTGCCTTGAGATTCTTAAAAAATATTTTGCAGCTAAATGCTTTCCTATGGTTTCAAGATGATAATGTCCGGCATTAAAATTTGCTTTAATATTTGTTGTGTCAAAGTTGGCTGCCGTGATCATAAGATCCCGTGCATCATCCATTGCTCTGGTGCCTTCCATAACAAGTTCGGCCTGCTCCGTATATAGCTTCGATTGCTCCTTGTCTTGTTGCTGAGCAATTGAGGATGAGAAGGTGATAAAGGCAGCAAAAAAAATCAGTATTCTAGGGATACTGTGCATCTTAAAAAATGGTTTAATCTCAAAATATGCAAATAAAATGCTGTACTAGAAAGGCAATTTAACAAAATCTTGTAAAAACAATTGCCAAAGTTCAATTCATAAGTCACCCGAATCTTACATTCTTAGTAATTTGCCATTCAATCAACACTTTAAGTACTCCATGGTCATACATTCTGCCGAGTTTATCATTAGCAATACAGACTTCCTAAAATGTCCGGTGACAAAACAGCCTGAATTTGCTTTCATAGGCAGGTCAAATGTTGGCAAGTCGTCTGTTATAAATATGTTGACCAACCATAAAAGTCTGGCTAAGACTTCTTCCACTCCTGGAAAAACACAAACCATCAATCATTTCAAAATAAATGACTCGTGGTACCTGGTCGATCTGCCTGGCTATGGTTATGCTACCATAAGTCTCAAAGTAAAGCAAGGCTGGAGCAAGATGATTGAAGATTATCTTCTGAATAGGGAAAATCTCTTTTGCACTTTTGTATTGATCGATTCGAGATTAAAGCCTCAAAAAATAGATTTAGAATTTATCACTTGGATAGGCGAAAAAGGTCTGCCCATGGCGCTTCTTTTTACAAAATGTGATAAGCTAAAACGAGGGGATTTAGCCCGATCAAAAAAAAATTATCAGGATGCTTTAGCTGAAACCTGGGAGGAGATTCCTCCATTCTTTGTCACCTCTTCAGAAAAAAGACTAGGTCGAAATGAAGTCCTTGATTTCATCGAGAAGGCCCTGAAGCAGAAATAAATATTGTGAACACTTATACACTCTCCAAATCGGCTGTTGTCGTAGAAAATACTTATTTACCAAATCTTAAAATCTGTTAGTTTTGCCGCTCTGAAAGTTAATAGATAGAAATATGGAGTTGTCTGAAATTGCTTCTGTAAGTGGAAAAGGTGGTCTTTACAAAGTCCTGGCTCCAACAAAGTCTGGCGTTATCTTAGAATCACTGGATGAATCAAAAAGCAGATTGGTGGCTTCTGCCAGCAATCGCATATCGTTGCTACACGAAATCTCCATTTATACTACTACTAAAAAAGGTACAGCCCCTTTGTTAGGTGTGCTTAAGAAAATCAACAAGGATTTCGGAAACGATCTGGGTGTGGATGCTAATTCAGATGGTTCTGAACTTAAAGCTTTCATGAAATCGGTTTTACCCGAATATGATGAGAATAGGGTCTATGTATCTGATCTGAAAAAACTTGTGAAGTGGTACTCTGTGATTCTTCAACACGCTCCCGAAATTCTTACTGATTTGGCAGAGGAAAAACCTAAAAGCTAACCGCTTTTTCTACCATATTTTTTGATCCTACATAAAACGGTGTGCGCTGGTGCAGGCTTTTGGGCTCAATGTCAAGGATTCTGTTTTTTCCATCAATTGCTTTTCCACCGGCCTGCTCTGATACAAACCCAAGGGCATTACATTCATACATTAACCGAAGTTTGCCTTTGGCATCTTTAGCCGTGGCGGGATAAATATAGATGCCACCTTTTAAAAGATTGCGGTGGAAATCAGCCACCAAAGAGCCAATATATCGGGCGGAGTAGTTGTTGTCTTTGCAGTATTGAAGATACTCTTTTAAAGGCTTCGAAAATGAATTGGAAGAGCCTTCGTTAATTGAAAATATTTTTCCGTCTTCGGGGATCCTCATATCAGGGTGAGAAAGAAAATACTCACCTAGTGTTGTCTCGTATGTAAAACCATTTACCCCGTGACCGGTGGTATAAACCAGCATAGTTGAAGACCCATACAAAATATATCCTGCTGCCATTTGCTCAGACCCCCGCTGCAAAATATCTATCTCCTGTATCGGTTGGCCAACTGGACTTTTTCTTCTATAAATCGAAAAAATTGTTCCCAGAGAAACGTTTACATCAATGTTGGAGGATCCATCTAATGGATCAATGGCAATCACATATTTCCCGTGGTTGTTTAAATCCACATACGATTCTGTTTCTTCAGAAATAAGGGCACATACTTCTCCTCCTTTTGTAAGTGCCCTGGTAAAACGGATATTAGCCAGCACATCAAGTTTTTGCTGCTCTTCGCCACCGCTGTTTTGAGATCCCATTGGCCCCATAATATCGATTAATCCCGCCTTGTTGATTTCACGGTTTACCACCTTTGAAGCAAGAGCTATATCCCGCAACAACTGCGAAAGTTCACCGCTTGCATACTGAAACTGATCCTGATTATTCTTTATAAAGCGGTCGAGCGCTATCCCTATCGATTTAGCAATTCGCGAAGATTCTATCATAAAATTTGGGTATTTAGAATTTGGGCTAAATTCGAAGCCAGATAACACATTTTCAACCACAAATATACGTTGCAAACGTTTGAAATCAATTATTATCAAGAATGAAGGTTTTTAAGTTTGGGGGCGCATCAGTAAGAAATGCCGCAGCTTTGCTCAACGTTGCTTCTATTTTAAGCAGTCATAAAGACCAACTTTTGGTAGTGGTATCGGCTATGGGCAAAACCACAAATTCACTGGAGCAAATTGTTGCCTCAGCTCAGGCTAAAAAATCAATAGCTTCAGAAATTAAGCTCCTTAGAAATTATCATTATGAAATAGTCGATTCACTATTTGAAAAAAATAATACGATACGAACCGCGTTAGAAAAATTCTTTGAACAGATTGAACTAGAAGCAACTAAAAATGGAGACTATGATCAGATCTACGACCAGGTAGTTTCGATAGGTGAAGTAATCTCCAGTTTTATTCTAAGTAGTTACCTTACCCTTCAGGGAATAGAAAATGAATGGATTGACGCGCGCAATTATATTTCGACTGATGACAATTTCCGCGAAGCAAAAGTAGACTGGAATAAAACTGAGGAACAAACTCAAAAGTTGCATACGATCCTCAACGGAAAAAATATCATCACACAAGGATTTATCGGTTCAACTTCCAATGACGTAACTACAACGCTGGGGCGCGAAGGATCTGATTTTACCGCGGCAATCTTTGCTTCTTGTCTACAAGCAGAATCTGTTACCATCTGGAAAGACGTACCAGGTGTAATGAATGCCGATCCAAAGCGCTTGACATCCGCAACCGTTTTTGAAGAGTTGCCTTTTAAAGAGGCAGCAGAGATGACCTACTATGGCGCATCGGTTATTCATCCGAAAACAATTAAACC
>JAYVBN010000371.1:0-4277 GCA_043750455.1 Bacteroidia bacterium
TATTTTTATAAATCAAGTTTTGATTTGATTAAAACAATAAAAGAATCAGGTGAAATAAAGTCACTGAATTCAGAACATAATCCTTCAACAGGACTTGAAATAATAAGTGCACTTTACTGGACAGCAAAAAATAATAGAAATGTGACGGATATCTTACAAAAGAAGATCAAGGACAATAGACTAGTGACCATTGCGAATAACAGCCTTGACTCAGACACAAATTTTGACCCAGAACCAGGAGCACTTAAAAAATTGACAGTCACTTATAGATATAGTGGAACGATTTTTCAGAGAGAGTATAACGAACATGCTCCGATTGAACTTCCGTGAAACACAAATGACTGACAACAATCAGCCTCAATAACATTGCTAAATCTAATATCTTAGTAGCAACAGTTTGTTATGCCCCGGAAAAAGTTCAAAGAGGAAGTTGTTGCTGCGTTTAGAGAAGTTCACGCGGATCGATACGACTATTCCAAAGTCATATATATAAATAGTATCTCTAAGGTTAAAATCATATGCAGGAAGCATGGAATTTTTGAACAATCACCAACCGACCACTTGAAGGGTAGCGGATGCCCAGATTGTGCAGGTAAGCCTCATTACAACAATTCAAAAATCATTGCCAAGTTTCACGAAGTTCATGCAGATAGGTACGATTACTCTCTAGTCGACTATGTCAATTCATCAACAAAAGTTAAAATTATTTGTAACGAACACGGTGTATTTGTGCAAATACCATTTAGCCACCTAAGTGGGAATGGTTGCCCAAAGTGTGGAAATATCCAAATTGGAAAGGCTCAAACTAAGGCTGGAGTAGAATTGATTTCAGATTTCAAGACGATACACGGTGATCAGTATGACTACTCTTTGGTAAATTATGTGAGTTCAAAGAGTAAAGTAAAGATCATATGCAGAATTCATGGTGAATTCTATCAGACACCTGGCAGTCATCTAGGTGGTAATGGATGTCCAATGTGTGGCCGAATCAATATCAGCAAAGCACTAACTAAGAGTGGTGCTAAGGTAATTTCAGATTTTCAGCTAGTTCACGGAGGTACATATGACTATTCGTTAGTTAACTATGTTGATGCATCAACCAAAGTTAAAATCATTTGTAGAGTGCATGGTATGTTTGTGCAGACCCCGAATAAGCATCTAAGCGGAAGTGGATGTCCTCAATGCGCAGGAAACATTAAGTATGACGTAGAGGCAATCAAAGTCAAGTTCAGAGAAGTCCACGGTGATAGATATGACTATTCACAGGTTGAGTATTACGGCTCCAATTCTAAAGTTAGAATAGTATGTAAAATCCACGGGGTATTTGGCCAAACACCTTCCGGTCATTTAAGAGGACAGGGTTGTCCAGATTGTGCTGGTAATTTCCGGTATGACAATGATAAAATCATTACCAAGTTTCGGAATATCCATGGTGATAGATATGACTATTCAGAAGTTGAGTACAAGAATACTAACACAAAAGTCAAAATTATTTGTGAAGTGCATGGCCCGTTTCAGCAGACCACGACAAGTCACCTTAGTGGTAGCGGTTGTCCTAAATGTGGCGGAACGTTTAAGTATGATACCGAAACGGCCATTGCTAAATTCAGGGAAATTCATGGAGACAGATATGACTACACCAAAGTAGAATATGAAAATGCTAGAACGGAAGTCTTAATCATATGTAGACTTCATGGCACTTTTCGGCAGACGCCAAATAGGCATTTGACTGGCAAGGGTTGCCCGACATGCAATTCGGGTTGGTCTAAGTCTAGAATTGTTCAATTCGTCAACTCCATCGACAACCACGACCTCCTCCACATGGATGGCATTGAGCTACAGATGATCATCAACCAAGGCAAACTTCCGGATGCCATGAACGTACTTGTCTTCAGTGATGACTCGAACAGGGACAATACCATCAAAGCACTCAAGGAAAATCTTCAGGAAGATTTGGATTCTGTAATTGCTGATGGTGATGAAATGAACGAAGATGATTTGCTGGAGCCAGAAGAAATAGATTTGGATGAAGCTGAGGAATCTGATTTAATAATAAGCGAAACACAGACTCAGGGCTTGACTAAAGACAAAGGGCTAATATCCCTCACTGAAAACTTAGAAGACCTTCACGTCCTTGACAATGCCATTGTTGCATCCTGTGATGAAGAAGCCGTAGAATTTCTGATCCAGTATAAACTGAGAAAGCTCTGGAATAAAGTACTGAATGAAGTTGTAGATGTTGATATACTTAGGAATGAACAAGGCGGTGCCAACTTCACTTTGCTGAAACAACATTTCTTTGAAGAATACAACAATGTGATTGCCTTCACGCCTCCGCCAGGATATAACTTCAAACATAAGTTGAATGCGATGCAACAGCTTACTGTATATCGGATGTTGAAGAACAAACGATATGGCAACTGGTCGGGCACAGGCGCGGGAAAAACAATTTCGTTTATTGTAACCAGCAGAGCCGTAGATGCAAGGCTAACTATACTGGTGGGTCTCAATTCAACCATTGCCCAACTGTGCGAGGCTATTACAGAGGTTTATCCCGATAGCAAAGTATTCACCCGGTATAACAAGGGACAGATTTTTGACCGGAACCAACACAATTATCTGATTCTGAATTATGATAAGTTCCAGCAGGGTTATTCTGAAGAACTGTTCCAGGATTTAACCACCAACAATAGAATCGACTTCATTGCTATTGATGAAGTGCATAATGTGAAACAAAGAACCGAACAAGAGGAAAGCATTCGCAGAGGAACACTTAAGCGGTTGATAGGCAGAGCCAGCGAATCAAATGCGGATCTTTATGTATTGGGAATGTCGGCAACACCGGTGATTAATAATCTCACCGAAGCAAAATCGTTGTTGGAAATGATTACTGGCAAAGAATATGAAGACCTGAATACTACCCGAACGCTTACCAATGCTTTAGAGGTATTTAAACAGATGACATTGAATGGCCTGCGGTATATCCCCAAATATCAGATCGCCATCAAAGAACTGGATGGTTCTAATAGGCCTGAACTAAAAATTGATGGAACGCATCTTCTGGAGAAACTATTAAAAATCGGAAACCAAAATTATCTGGGTGCCGAACGGATATTATTAAGGGAGAAGTTGAAAGCAATCCAGCCGTATCTCAAAAAAGGTTTAGTGATTTACAGCTACTTCACCACCGAAATGATAAAGCCCATTGTGGAGCATCTAACAAACCTTGGCTATCGGGTCGGAACATTTACAGGCGAAGAATCCATGGAACTAAGGGATGAATTCAAGGAGTCATTCCTTCACGGTAAAATTGATATACTGGTTGGTTCCCGCCCGATTGGAACGGGTGTGGATGGTTTACAAAAAGTATGCGACAGGCTGATCATACTTTCATTGCCTTGGACGGATTCAGAATATACTCAGCTCAAAGGAAGAATATACCGGCAGGGCTCAAATTTTGGTGAGGTGGAAATCATCATTCCACAAGTTGTTATTCCATTGGCAGACAGAGAATGGTCGTGGGATATGCAACGGATGAATCTTATCCACAACAAGAAGACATTGGCAGATGCAACCGTGGATGGCGTAATACCAAGTAAGAAATTCCCAAGCCCGGAAACATTGTTCTCCAAATCGCTGGAGGCTTTGAAAGAATGGAGAGACAGAGTGAACGAAGGCAAACTTTTCAAAATAAATCGCAAGGATCTAGTGTTTCCGTTGCGGCCTGAGATTGTGGAGCAACTCGTAAGAAGTCTGGGAGATTTCAGCGAGGTGAACAGAACATGGAGCGTTAGCAGATCATCCACAACTCATGAACGACTCAAAGAGCATCCGGAAGACTGGTACTATTATCATACGCTATACGCTGAAAAAAGAAAGACCTGGGAGGAAATTCCTTTCGCGGAGATCGCGAAATTGATAAAGCGAAAGGATTTTGTTGTAGCGGATTTGGGATGTGGTGAGAATTTATTACGCAAAGAAATACCAGAGAACAAAGTGCTGTCCTTTGACCACGTTGCCATTGATGATACTGTAACAGCCTGCGATATCAGCAACTTGCCACTCGAGACCGACAAAGTTGATGTAGCAGTGTTTTCTCTATCATTGATGGGAACAAACCATGCCGACTATATAAGAGAAGCACACCGAATTTTGAAACCTATGGGATTTATATTTATCCCAGATTACGCAATAGGATTTTCTAATGCGTAGCAATAGCTATTTTAGTGTTATGGAGTTTGAAATTGGATATACAGATAAGGAAATCACCCCGTGGG
>JAYVBN010000372.1:0-4150 GCA_043750455.1 Bacteroidia bacterium
CTCCAATCAAAAACTACATGTCTTTTTTGAAGTGCTGCAAAACATAAATGTGATTATTGAGAAAAATAACGTTTACGAAACCAAATTTGTCAATTAGCCAATGAATCGATATGCCAATTGGCACATTTCGAATTGACGCATTTACCAATTAAACTATGAACCGTACCATTCGCAAAGTAGCTGTATTAGGATCAGGCATTATGGGCTCACGCATTGCGTGTCATTTTGCCAATATTGGCGTTGATGTGTTACTCCTTGACATTGCACCAAAGGAACTTAACGATGATGAAAAGAAGAAAGGATTGACCTTGGATCATCCGGCTGTGAAAAACAGAATTGTCAACAGCGCATTTGATGCAACCTTAAAAGGAAGTCCGGCCCCACTTTTCAGCAAAAAATTTGCATCCAGGGTAAAGCTTGGCAACTTCACAGACGATATGTCCAAGATCAAAAACTACGATTGGACCATTGAAGTAGTAGTAGAAAATCTGGACATCAAAAGGAAGGTATATGAAGAGGTAGAAAAACACAGAACCCCTGGAACGCTCATCACCTCAAATACCTCTGGTATCCCTATTCACTTAATGGCAGAAGGTAGAAGCGAGGACTTTCAAAAACATTTTGCAGGCACTCACTTTTTTAATCCTCCACGTTATTTAAAACTATTTGAAGTAATACCAACCGCTAAAACCGATCAGGAAGTTGTAAAATTCCTGATGCACTATGGCGATCTTTATTTAGGCAAGACCACTGTACTTTGTAAAGACACACCGGCATTCATCGGAAACCGAATTGGAATGTATGGTCTTCTCAAAGTAATTGATTCGATGAACAAGTTTGATCTCAATGTAGATGAGATTGATAAACTAACCGGACCAGTTATTGGAAGACCAAAGTCTGCCACCTTCAGAACATCTGATGTAGTTGGTTTGGATACCATGGTGAAAGTGGCAAACAACTTATATGCCGGACTTCCCAATGATGAAGCGCGTGAGATTTTTAAGCTGTCAGATGTTGTTGTCAAACTTGAGCAGAATAAGTGGCTCGGAGATAAAACCGGACAAGGCTTTTATAAGAAAACGAAGAATGCCAAAGGTGAAACTGAAATTCATACGCTCGATCTGAAGACGTTTGAATACAAGCCAAAGGCGAAAGTAAAGTTTGCAACACTTGAAACGACAAAGCCTATTGAAAATCTGAAGGATCGCTTCAAAGTTTTGCTGGCAGGTAAAGACAAGGCCGGTGATTTTTATCGTGATTGTTTTTATGGATTATTTCAATACGTCACTAATCGCATTCCTGAAATCAGTGATGAGCTCTATAGAATTGATGCTGCTGTAAGTGCAGGTTATGGTTGGGATCTCGGTCCCTTTGAAACCTGGGATGCGGTGGGTGTTGAAAAGAGTTTGCCATTAATGGAGGCAGCCGGTTATAAGCCTAATCAATGGGTGTATGACATGGTGGCCGCAGGCAACAAATCATTTTATAAGGTTGAAGGCGGTCAAAGGAAATACTACGATATACCAAGTAAATCATACAAGTCCATTTCAGGAAGAGAGAGCTTCATCATTCTTGAAAACAAGAGTGAAAATGTTATTTGGAAGAATGCTGATTCAAAAGTAACCGATCTTGGTGATGGTGTTATTGACTTTAGCTGGCATTCAAAGAGCTATACACTCGGCAGTGCTGTTGTAGAGGGCTTGAACAAATCGATCGACATTGCTGAGAAAGGTTATAGAGGTTTGGTCGTTGGCCATCAAGGATCGGACTTCTCTTTAGGTGCTAACCTTGGTTTGGTTTTCATGTATGCCATCGAACAGGATTATGATGAGATTGACTTTATGGTGCGCGCTTTTCAAAATTCTGTGATGCGCATTCGTTACTCTTCTGTTCCCGTGGTGGTTTGTCCGCAAGGCAGAACATTAGGCGGAGGTTGTGAAATGACCATGCATGCAGATCGCGCAGTTGCTGCCGCAGAAACCTATATAGGATTGGTGGAAGTTGGCGTTGGGCTAATCCCCGGTGGAGGCGGAACTAAAGAATTTACAAAACGTGTTAGTGATAGTTTTGAAGATGGGGACATTGAATTGAACTCTTTACAAAATGCGTTGATGAATATAGCCACCGCAAAAGTTGCAACATCAGCACAAGAGGCGAGAGAGATGGGAATTCTACGCTCATTCGATCAGGTGAGTATGAACCGAGATCGTCAGATTGCAGATGCAAAGTTAGCCGTGTTGGAATTGGCAGATGCAGGATACACCATGCCCCAACAGGCTAAGAACATTAAAGTACAAGGAAGATCTGGTTTGGCGTTGTTCCTCGCGGGTCTTAGCGGAATGAAAATGGGTAAATACATTTCCGAACACGACATGAAAGTGTCCATGAAAATAGCCAACATTATGTGTGGAGGCGATTTGACTTCTCCGCAAGAAGTAAGCGAACAATATTTACTTGACCTGGAAAGAGAAGCGTTTGTTTCATTAACGGGAGAGAAGAAGACGCTGGAGAGGATTCAGGCAATATTGACGGGAGGGAAACCATTGAGAAATTAATCGTTGTTCGTTGTTGGTTCTTCGTTATTCGAACACCACAGCGAACAACCATCAACGACTAACGAACAACCAACAAGACTATGAACGCATACATCGTAGCCGGATTTCGCACAGCAGTGGGAAAGGCAAAAAAAGGAGGCTTTCGTTTTACAAGGCCTGATGATTTAGCATCGGATGTCATTAAACATCTGGTGAAATCTATCCCTGGCCTTGAGGGTAAAATGGTAGATGATCTTATCGTGGGCAATGCTGTACCTGAAGCAGAACAAGGTATGCAGATGGGTCGCATGATCGCATTGATGGCATTGGGCCTGGATGCACCGGGCTTAGTGATCAACCGCTATTGTGGATCAGGTGTGGAGGCCATTGCTATTGCAAGCGCTCGCATTCATTCAGGGCAGGCAGATATTATCATAGCGGGTGGAACGGAGTCTATGTCCCTTGTTCCAGTTATGGGATTTAAAACAGCATTGAACTACACCATCGCAAAAGACAACTCGACTTACTACACAAGCATGGGCCTTACTGCAGAAGAAGTTTCAAAGCAGTTTAAGATCACACGTGAAGAACAAGATCAATTCGCATACGAGTCGCACATGAAAGCTGCGGCCGCCTGGAAGGAGGGAAAATTTAAAGACGAAATCGTTCCCATCACCGTCAAGGAAGTGTATGTAGATGAGAACATGAAGAAGCAAACACGTGAATACATTGTCGACAAGGATGAAGGTATTCGTGCAGACACCACAGTTGCCGGACTAGCAAAATTGAAACCTGTGTTTACGGCAGGAGGTGTGGTGACGGCTGGAAATTCATCACAAACTTCGGATGGCGCAGCCTTCGTGGCGGTAATGTCTGAACGAATGGTAAAGCAATTGAATTTAAAACCCATCGCACGCATGATCAGCTATGCTGCGGCAGGAGTAGATCCGCGCATTATGGGGATTGGTCCGGTAGCCGCTATTCCCAAAGCATTGAAGATAGCCGACTTGAAATTACAAGACATTGATTTGATCGAATTGAATGAAGCATTTGCAGCACAATCACTTGCAGTAGTAAAAGAACTTGGTATCGATCGTAGCAAATTAAACTTGAACGGAGGAGCAATAGCAGTAGGCCATCCACTTGGTTCATCAGGTGCGCGCTTGTCTGTGCAACTCTTTAATGAGTTAAGAAGACAAAAGAAAAAGTATGGAATGGTAACGGCTTGTGTTGGTGGAGGACAGGGTGTGGCTGGAGTGTATGAATTGCTAAACTAAGATGTGAGTAGTGAGACTAGAGACGCGCGGATAATAAAGATGCACAACTTAAAAGAGCTCAAAATATGGCATAAAGCGATTGACATGGCAACAGATGTCTATCGATTAACAATAGATTTTCCAAAGGAGGAAAAATATGGTCTGACATCTCAAATTCGAAGAGCAGCAATTTCAGTTCCTTCCAATATTGCTGAGGGTGCTGGTAGAAACACGGATAAAGAATTTAATCACTTTCAAGGAATTTCGAATGGCTCAGCCTACGAATTGCAAACCCAACTTATTATTTCAAAAAATCTTGATTTGGTTGACGCTCGAGTAGAGCAAATACTGGATGAGATT
>JAYVBN010000373.1:0-11436 GCA_043750455.1 Bacteroidia bacterium
AAAAAGGTGTGACCCCGGCAGGAATCGAACCTGCATCTTCAGAATCGGAATCTGAAATACTATCCATTGTACTACGGAGCCGGTAATTTCAACAAAGATAAGGAATCTGTCTTACTGGCAAGCGCAAAAAAAAACGAGATTAATCCACGCTACAAAGGTTGACTTAATTAATGTTTTGGGCTTACAAAACCTGTCAACGCCCGCATGGCCAGTAACATACTTAGCATTGTCAGCACAGCTCCCATTAACATAGGCGCTCCAGGAAAATAAAGCGGGGCATTCACGCCCGTGAAGTAGCCAAACAATTGAGTCATTAGTAATGGGCCAATTATAGAAGTGACACTCATCAAACTTGTAAGCGCACCTTGCAACTCGCCTTGTTCATTGGCCAGCACCTGCGCAGAAATAATTCCTTGTATGGCTGGTCCTGCAATTCCTCCCAGGCAATAGGGTATCAGAAAAGCAAACATCATCCAGCCTTGCGTGGCAAAGGCAAACAATACAAATCCAAGACTGTATAGTGCGAGTCCTACATAGAGTGATCGCTTTTGTCCAAGCTTTGGAATGATGATGCGGATCAAACCTCCCTGCACACCAGCAATCAACAAACCAACTGCCGCTAATGACAACCCAATCATTCCGGGCGTCCAATTAAATTTTTCGATCACATAATAAGCCCAATTGCTTTGTATGGCATGTGCTGCAATGTAAATCAAAACAAGAGATGCTACTAAACCGAGTATAACAGGATAGCGACCTAAATTAATAAGTGAACCAACTGGGTTGGCTCGCTTCCATTCAAACGCTCTTCTGTTCTCTGGCTTTAATGATTCAGGTAAAATAAAATATCCGTACAGGCAATTGAGTAAACTTAGTCCTGCCGCTACTAAAAATGGAACACGCGGCCCGAATGATCCAAGTAATCCGCCTAATGCCGGGCCAATAATAAATCCTAAACCAAAAGCGGCACCGATCATTCCAAAATTTTGAGCGCGCTTTTCAGGCGTACTCACATCGGCAATGTAGGCGCCTGCCGTAGAAAAACTTGCTCCCATCACTCCGGCAATAATGCGACCTACAAATAGCCACGCGATGGTGGGTGCAAATGCCAGAAAAATATAATCTATTCCAAAACCAAAAAGTGAACCCAATAGAATTGGTCTGCGTCCGTATTGGTCGCTCAGGCCTCCTAGTATTGGTGCGAATACGAATTGAACTATTGCAAACGCGAACAATAACCAGCCACCAATGCGTGATGCTTCACTTGTGGTTCCACCAGTTAACTCTTTAATCAGATCTGGCAACACGGGTATGATTACGCCAAAGCCAATGGTATCGATCAGCAACGTAACAAAAATAAAACCGATAGCAGCCGTGCGTTTTTCTGACATAAGTTAATTTTTTTAGGAAGATAGTATTTAGCTCACCTATTCTAAAACAATCTTATTGCCTAATGCCTGAAGTAGCGATACCTTTTCCATAAATTCCTTTTTTACCCTTAACCAAAGCACTCCTTTAAAGGAGCAATCGTCACCAAATTCTTGTGAGGAAATCTCCAGTTCAAACTCTTTCACTAAACGCATCACTTCCGGTGTCGACTCATACGGGTAGCGAAGCAAAATTGATTCTGTTACCTCCTTCTCCATAATGATGGCGTTATTCAACGCCTCTTCGGCAGCAGTTTTATAGGCTTGAATAAGGCCTCCCACTCCCAACTTTGTTCCACCAAAATAACGTACTACAACAATCAGCACATTAGTCAGGTTTTTGGATTTGATCTGCCCCAGGATAGGATCTCCAGCCGAATGGTTGGGCTCTCCATCATCAAAGGCACGAAACCTAGCTTTATTCGCTCCCAGCATATAGGCGAAACAATGGTGTCGGGCATCAAAATATTTTTTTCAGGTCGTTTAATCTATCCTTTATAACTTCTTCCGACTCAACCGGATAGGCAAAAGCTAAGAATTTACTGCCTTTCTCCTTGTACGAACCCTCGGAGGTTGCTTTAATTGTTTGAAAAGAAAAGGGGGACATCTGCAACGTTAAAGGCTTTTTTTGCGTCCTAAAGGAAAGAATTTTTACCATAACCCTGCCTATGCCGAAACGGCTTCGTGCAGGCAGGCCCAACCCTTCTCCTGGGAGGAGAAGGGAGAATAAAAAATAAATTAATTGAGGCAACCTTAGCCGCTAAGTGCTGTCTCTCGTTAAACAAAAAGTTAAATCCACAATCCAGCATTATGAAAACCAAGATTTCAACCTTACTGCTCCTTTTTGTAGTGAGCATCTCCACGGTGATGGCACAAACAAGAGAAAACCGCAATGTTTCAACCTTCACCAAAATTTCGTTTCGCGTTTCAGGCAAACTTTATTTGAAACAAGGAAGTCCTCAGAAAGTAGAGATAGAAGGAAAGAAAGATGTGTTGGAAAAAATTGAAACTGAAGTGGATGGCAACAGACTCGTCATTGGAAAAGAGGGTAAGTGGATGGATTGGAGCTGGGGTGATGATGACGACAAGGTAAACGTTTACATTACCGTGAAAGACATTGAAGGATTGAGCGTGAGTGGCTCAGGTGATTTGATCGGGCAGGGAAAAATAACGGCTTCTGATCTTGACCTTAATGTTAGCGGCTCTGGCTCTCTTCAACTTGAAGCAGCAGCATCTGGTGATGTGGAAGCCGATGTATCGGGATCAGGGGAGATTGTATTGAAAGCTTCTTGTCAAAATTACGATAGCGATGTGAGTGGCTCTGGCCGCATAGATTTAAATGTAGCTATTGCCAACAAAGCCAGCTTTGGTGTTTCTGGTTCAGGAAAAATTCAAGCCAGCGGAACTGCCAATGAAGTGAAAACTAATATCAGTGGATCAGGTAAAGTTTTAGCTGCCAACCTTGAAACAAACAAATGTGAAGTACGCATCTCTGGTTCAGGCGATGTAGAGATCAATGTGAAGAGTGAACTAGATGCCAATATTTCAGGAAGCGGTAGTGTATCCTACAAAGGTAATCCAAGTCACGTAAACAGTCATGCGTCTGGTAGCGGACATGTGAGGAAGATGTAGAGTAGTAGCAAGAAGTAAGTAGCAAGTATCAAGAAAGCGGGGGTGAGAGCTTCCGCTTTTTTTATTGCCCTTTGCCAGCCTTATACCACTTCAAAGTTTTAAGACTATAAGAACTTATTCTATATAAACCTCACCCCATCTTGATGAAGTTTCTTGTACTTGAGTTTATCAAATACAAAATAGAAAGCACCTTTTCGAGAGGTTTCTCTGTCCTTCTCATTTAGCTTGTTCAAAATCTTTAACGATAAAATCTTGCGCATAAAGTTTCGCTTATCCAGAGGTTGCTCATAAATAGCTTCATACAAGTTCTGAAGTTGTGGAAGAGTGAATTTTTCGGGTAACAATTCAAACCCAATCGGGTGGTTGCTTACTTTCTCTTGCAGTCGTTCTTTCGCTTTTGCGACCATATCCCTATGATCAAAAACGAGTTTCGGAATTTTGTCCATGGTGAACCATTTTGCTTCATGGTCGTGCTGAAGCTGTTCACTGTAGTCAGCGATATTAATTAAGGCAAAGTAGGCCACCGAAATTACACGACCTGCGGCATCGCGATTGACATTACTGAAACAATAAAGCTGCTCCATGTAAATATTCTTCATTCCCGTGAGCTGTAGGAGAATCCGAATAGCAGCAACATCGGTACTTTCGTTTCGATCGACAAAGCCACCCATTAACGACCATTTTCCTTTTTCAGGTTCAAATCCGCGCTTAATTAATAAGGCTTGCAACCGATTGCCATCAAAGCCAAAGATGATGCAATCTACTGCAACTAATATTCCTTCATTACTTTTATACTTGGTGATATCCATTAAGAAGGATTATGTCACTTATAATATACTTCACTCCACCGCAATTCATTTCTGAATTGATTGAGATCTGTCTTTTTGCCGATCAATACACATTCAATGTTGGCCATCTCGGCAAAGTCCATTAAATGTTCTGATGTTAAATTCTGGCTATAGCAAGTGTGATGAGCACCGCCAGCATAAATCCATGCGGCACAACCCGTTTGCATATCGGGATACGGTTTCCACAACACACGTGCAACAGGAAGTTTAGGGAGATCGTGTTGG
The DNA here is from genome assembly GCA_043750455.1 of Bacteroidia bacterium. Taxonomy (GTDB): domain Bacteria; phylum Bacteroidota; class Bacteroidia; order Cytophagales; family Cyclobacteriaceae; genus ELB16-189. The sequence continues at coordinate 4,133 of JAYVBN010000373.1, forward strand.
GGTTTTACTGCTTCGACTTCATTTACCAATAATCTGAAACGATTGCCCATATCAATAACGGAAGCATTCAATGCCGAACCTGCTGCGCAATTAAATACAAGTCTTACTGGATCAGCTTTTCCGCCAATACCTAGTGGATGAATCTCACAGAAAGGTTTTCCATCGGCAATCGATTCACAGATTTCCAACATATGTGAACCAAGTACCATTGGATTAGATGGATCGAAATGATACGTGTAATCTTCCATAAATGAGTTGCCGCCCTTCAAGCCGCTACCCATCACTTTCATGGCGCGAACAAGTGCGGCAGTTTTCCAATCGCCTTCGCCACCAAAGCCGTAGCCATCTGCCATCAATCGTTGTGCGGCAATACCAGGCAACTGCACCATTCCATGAAGGTCTTCAAACGTATCTGTAAAACCTTTGAAGTTTCCCTGAACAAGAAATGAACGCAAACCAAGTTCAATTTTCGCTGCATCCCGAAGGGCACTATGTCTTTCACCACCTTTTCTAAGTGGTGCGACTACTGAATAACGTGATTCATACTCAGTCACCAAACTTGAAATCTCTGTATCTGAAACTGAGTTGATCGTTTTTACCAGATCGCCAACACCATATCCATTTACAGAATAACCAAACTTAATTTCAGCTTCCACTTTATCGCCTTCCGTTACAGCCACCTGTCGCATGTTGTCACCAAAGCGACAGAACTTTCCACCTTGCCAATCGTGCCAGCCTGCTGCCGCACGCATCCAAACGTTTAATCGTTGCTGAACATTAACATCTTGCCAATGGCCCACAAGCACTTTTCTATTCAACCGCATGCGCGACATGATGAAACCAAACTCACGATCGCCATGTGCGCTTTGATTCAGGTTCATGAAATCCATATCAATAGTAGACCATGGAATATCACGGTTGAATTGAGTGTGCAAATGCAACAAGGGCTTTTGCAAAATCTTCAATCCTCCAATCCACATTTTAGCCGGGGAGAAAGTATGCATCCACGCTACAATGCCAATGCAATTCTTAGCTGTATTCGCATCCTGGCAGAGTTGATAAATTTCTTCTGCCGACTTTACTACAGGTTTGAATACAACTTTCACCGGGATGGAAGATGAGGCATCCAGTTCTTTAACAATTTGTTGAGAATGCTCGGCTACCTTCTTAAGTGTTTCTTCTCCGTACAAATGTTGGCTGCCTGTTACAAACCAAACCTCGAGGCTCTTTAAATCAATCATTACATTACTTGTCTATTAATAAAAATAAATTACTGTCCGTAGTATGAATCTGATCCATGCTTTCGTTCAAAATGTTTTTTGATGAGGGCATCTTTAAGTCGAGGAGCTTTAGGATTGATCTGCTCCGTCAGTAACGCCATGTGCGCTATAGATTCTAATACGGCACTATTGTAAACTGCTTTCTCTGGTGTTTTTCCCCAGGTGAAAGGAGCATGATTACCTACGAGTATCATCTCTACTTCTTCATAACTCAAATTACGATCGCGAAGGCAATTCATGATTTGAAAACCTGTTTCGTATTCATAGTCGCCTTTAATCATTTCATCACTCATCGGTGGCGCACATGGAATATCAACAGTGTTATGATCAGCATGCGTTGTTCCAAAGATTGGAATATCGCGTTGCGCTTGCGCCCATGATGTTGCGTAGGTAGAATGGGTATGAACAATGCCACCAATCTTTTCCCAATATTTGTAGAGCACAGCATGTGTTTTGGTGTCAGAAGATGGCCTTAACTTTCCGTCCACAGTTTTTCCATCAAAGTCAACGATCACCATTTTCCCTGGCGACAACTCATCATACGGAACACCACTTGGTTTGATAGCGAATACACCTTCTGCTCTGTCAGCCGCACTTACATTGCCGAACGTAAACAGCACTAAGCCTAACTTTGGTAACTGCATATTAGCCTGATAGGCTGCCTCGCGAATACTGGAATATTTTATTGTTGTTTGCATTAATGATTGGGTTAGGGTGCATCCTAACTAATAAGGTAAGGTATTATTCTCTTTTAATAACATAACATGATTACTCACAAAATCTTAAATGAAGTACTACTTCGTTATCAACCCAATACGCTTCCTTTCAACTGAATTTTCAATACTGGTTCCTAACTCTTTATACTTCCGATATCTTCTCTGATATGAATCAACCTGTGAATGTGCAGGCTTGAACTCCATATCAAAGCCTTGACCCATAGCATTCATAGCTTCGGTTACATTTGGATAAATTCCGGCAACTGTAGCCGCAAACATTGCTGCACCAATTGCACAAGTCTGTTCTGACTTATGTATGCGGATTGGTTTGTTCATAACATCGGCCATAACTTGCATAATGTAAGGTGCCTTTCTGGCAACGCCACCCAAACCGATCAAACCTTTAACAGGAATGCCTTCATCATTGAACCGATCAACAATTGCTTTTGCACCAAAACAGGTTGCTTCAACCCAGGTCTTAAATAAACGTGGTGCGTCAGTGCCAAGACTCAGGCCCGTCATGGCGCCCTTTAAAAGTTGATTCGCATCAGGTGTTCTTCTACCGTTCAACCAATCAAGAGCTAATTCATCATTTTCACCTAGTGACAGTTTTGAAGCTTCCTGACTAAGAGCGGAAATAATTTTATCACCAATTTCGATCTTAAGCTTTTCAGCGATGTCGGGTGTGATGAGTGACGAGGTATGCAAGAGGTTTTGAAGGGGCCATGATAAAAGATTCTTATACCAGGCGTACGTATCCCCGAATGCCGATTGACCCGCCTCAAGGCCTATCATTCCAGGAATTATCGAGCCGTCAACCTGTCCACATATTCCCTTCACTAATTTAGTACCTACCTCCTCAATAGGTATCACCATCATATCGCAGGTAGAAGTGCCCATCACTTTGCTTAAATAGTAGGGTTCGATTTGTCCACCAACAGCACCCATGTGACAATCAAAAGCGCCAATTCCTATCAAAACTTCTGTGGACAATCCCAGTCTCTCAGCCCATTCATGACATAGTTTTCCGGCAGCCTGATCAGATGTATAAGTATTCTTGAATAATCGATTAGTAATACCTTTAAGCAACGGATCAAGCGATGAGAAAAATTCATCGGGTGGCAGACCGCCAAACTCTTTTGCCCAAAGGGCTTTATGGCCAGCAGAACAGACACCACGCTTAAGCTGAGTTACATCATTGCCACCAGTCAATAAAAAAGGAATCCAATCACAATGTTCAACCCATGAATATCCTGCTTTGCGAACGGCTTCATCTTCCCGAAGGATATGAAGAATCTTTGCCCAAAACCATTCTGAGGAATAAATTCCGCCAACGTACTGCAAATAGTTTACATCAAATTGCTCAGCATGCTCATTGATTTCTGTGGCCTCATGGGTGGAGGTGTGATCTTTCCAAAGCACAAACATGCCATTGGGGTTATTTTCAAACCCCGGGGTTAATGCCAATGGCGTTCCTGATTTGTCAACAGCCACAGGAGTCGATCCCGTAGTATCAATACTAATCCCTTTGATGTTTTTCCGGACTGACTCCCCAGCACCTTGAAGGCATTTTTTTATGGATTGCTCAAGTCCTTCAATATAATCCAATGGATGTTGACGAAATTGATTTTTAACCGGGTTGCAATACAACCCATCTCGCCAACGAGGATAAAAATATACCGAAGAAGAGATTTCCTGTCCGTTACCTGTATCTACAATAACAGACCTAACCGAATCGGTTCCGTAGTCAACGCCAATTACGAATGAATCGCTGGTCATCCTGGTGCAGTTTTACTTCAAATATAAACGCTATTTCCAATTTAAGTGTAACTCAGACATTTAATTTTTAAGGATAAGCACTTGCCCTGTGATAAATAATCTTTAACTGATCGAGATCAATTTTTGTATAATCAGGAATAAACTTCAAAACGTTCGGAAATTTCTTGAACTCCTCTTCGCGATGAGTAGTCGTTACCACAATAGCAGAAGAACCTGCTCTTCTTGCTGCCTCAACACCCACGGGGCTATCTTCAAAAATCAAACAATCTTTTATTGGTAAGCCGAGTCCATCGGCTACTTTAAGATAAATTTCAGGATGAGGCTTGCCCGCGCTTACATTCCGTGCGTGAAGTACTACTTTAAAAAATTGACGGATGCCCAGGTTGTCTAAGACGAAGTCAACATTTTCTGGTGGTGCGGCCGAGCCAATGCCCAACGGCATTTTGCTTTCTTTTAAAGTCAGTAAAAATTCGTGCAGGCCAGATATAAGTTTAAGCTCGGGTTTAAAAATATTCCGGTATTCAGCTTCTTTCGCTCTGGAAAAAACAACTCGTTCTTCGTGAGTAAACCTATCACCAAAAAGCCGTTCCAGTATTTCTTCATTCACGCCATGCACTTTCTGCATTACTTCTGGAAGGGTTAAGTCCAATCCCAACTCCTTCAATTTTCGTTGCCATGCCCGGTGATGGATCATCATGTTATCTACCATGGTGCCATCCAAGTCAAATATTATTCCCTTCATGCTTCAAAGAAAGAAATCAGGACACACATATAAAAAGAAAGAATGTCTTTTATTCAAGCCCACTTGAAGCAATTTGTACAACTACTTCCACTCTATAACCAAAAGTGAAACTGACTGACCTTGCATATCAATCGGAAGGGTGATGCGGCCCTTGTCAACTTTTTGATCTATTCGTTCTTCCAACAGTTTTAGCTTTCCCGCCTGCTCCAATTGAACATACTGTTCGGGGCTTACCTGCTGGGGCGATCCCATGTTTTTCCACAGCTCATAAGAATTGCTGTTCTCCTGATCGATACGATAATGAATCACCTTAACCTCAGATGCGTCAATTCCATTGACAACAACATTTACCGCAGCAGATGGAGATACTATATTCAAGTCATGATAGTTCCAGACCATAACTGTCACCTTCTTCTTTTCCATTGCAGCTAATGCACTAATATCCCGCTCACTCTTCCTCACACTGGAATCTCTAATCATCATAAAGTCATAAGCTAAATCTCCTGCAACCTCTACCCTATCACCCGACATCATGCCATACATCCGAAAGACATTTAATACAGGCTTATCAACACCATTTGTAGCAAGGTCTCTATAACCATTGAACCATGGCTGATCTTCAAATTCAAATGCCCAAGTTACAGCGCCTTTGAAGTTGATTCCAAAATGATCGGCCAGTTCATACTTTCTTGCGAAAGCCGCTGCCGTATAACTACTATATAATGTGCCGTTGCGATAAGCATTGGACGGATAATCTTTCATCGAACACGCAGCACATCCTTCCGGATCCGATTCTCCTATAACGATTGGCTTATTTTTTAAAGAAGGATATGATGCTACAATCTCGAAACCTTTAGAAATATCACGCAGCTGTGTACCTAAATTCATGAGAACGATTGTATCGCCTTGCAACTTGGGACCGCCTTTCGCATGGAAGGCAATGAAGTCTATCGGAGATCCTGTTTCACCTGTTACATAATTTTTTCCGCTTACTACATGATCCAAAAAGTCTCTGAGAAATTTCTCTGCCTTATCCCACGATGGCCCGGTAGAGTGTGGCCCACCAAAAGTTGCTGTTGGCAAAGCTCTCTTGACTGCATCTGCAGTATAGTCATAGAGTTTCATGTACTCTTCAGGTGTGCCTTGCCAATATCCTATGTTGGGTTCGTTCCATAATTCCCAATACCATTTTTCCACTTCCTCTTTACCATATCGATCCACACAATGAATTACCCATTGATAGACAAGCTCTGCCCACTTCTTATAATCCTTGGGTGGATAGGCCCAACCTGTATAGATTTCGTTATAGGGCGCACCAGGTTTCCATTTGTGTTGATAGGGTTTTGGTTTTGACGAAAGTGCCTCGGGCATAAATCCTATTTCAGCCAGCGGACGCATTCCTCTTTTTACATAGACATCGAAAATACTATCTGCGATAGTCCAATTATAAATAGGGTTGCCGCGGGCATCCTCTGTATAAGCATTGGTCGATCCCCACTTAAGTGCGGGACTTCCATCACCAGTGGTCAACAAGTTGTGTGCTCTCACATAAACCGGAACCGGGCTTAATTCAGCAATCTCAGATAAAAGTTTTTTTCCGTCTTTCATATAGGTATAGTTTGGCTCATCATAACCAAACCATGCCCACACGGGAGTCATAGGTCCTTTTTTCTTATTGAGGTCTACCTGAATAGTTACATCTGCTTTGCGATTCTCCTTCTGGCCACAGCCCACTACAACCAGACCAATAATAGTTATCCAACAAATGTTTTTAAACATGCTTTTAATTGGTTTACACTCCCTTCTATTCAATCTTCGGCAACCAAACTTTCATTTTTCCAATTCCACGGTTTGACCAACTATAATACGGAATAGCGGTGAAAGTTGAAGCACCGTTTTTAACAGTAAGTACATTGACTCCTTCCAATAGTGTGGCGACTTTTGTTATCGTAAAAGTTTCATTTCCTGTCATGACGATTCTATCGATCGTTTCTTTATTGTCAATTTCTTCAAATGCATATACTAATGGGCCGTATTCAAGGGATACTTTATTTCTGTCTTCAACTACCTGATCATTGGCGATCACGGCTCTTGTTTCCATTGGAAAATCAAGTACAATGGTTTCTGTGTCCTTCCACTTTCTAGTGATCGCAAAATAACCATTGGCAATTTCAGTGCTCAGTTTTTCACCATTCAAGGATATAGTAGGAGCAGCCAACTTGTTATTTTGATAACCATATAAATTACCAGGAAGCACTTCACCTCTTGACCACCCAGGAACTCTCAGTTTCAAAGTAAATTCTTGTGAGCCATCGGCCTGGATTGTGAGTTTAACATTTCCATTCCACGGGTAATTAGTTTCTTGCTTAATCGAAACCACTTTACCGTTCACAGTTGCTGTAGCTTCGTTTGAGGCATACAAATTCACATAAAGTGTATCTTCAGTATTAGCATAAATTAAACCAGGAACAGCGGGTAAGAATCGTATCATGTTAGTTGGACAGCATGAGCAGTCGAACCAGGATTGCCTGGAACAGGCACCAATATTGAATTTGTATACGCCATCAGCTTCGAGGGCATTCGGATAAAAAAACTTTTGTCCATCCAATGATAATCCAGAAATCAATCCATTGTAAAGTGTTCTTTCAATAACATCATAATACTTAACATCACCCGAGAGCATAAACAATCGGTGATTCCAGTAAACACTTCCGATCGCAGCACAAGTTTCATTGTACGCAGTTAGATTAGGCAATTCATAATTAACTCCAAACGACTCACCTTCAT
>JAYVBN010000374.1:0-4787 GCA_043750455.1 Bacteroidia bacterium
CTTTTTCGATTTGTTTACGCTTTTAATGATGTGACCATTTACTGGGATAAGGATTTCTTTTCCTGAACGGTCTACAGAAAGGAGTCGGTTTGCACCCACTGACGTGAGCAAAAGAGGTCAGCGTAAAAGTCCCTCAACTAAAATATCTTCATCGAGATCTTCCCAATGAATGCCTTCACCACCTCCAATTAGACGCCAATTATTTTTTTCTTTTTCTGTCGCATCCCTTAACCTTGGAAACCAATCGAGTGGGATTGCAATTTCACGTCCATCATCCAGCAGCACAAACATTTTCAGTTGGTCAAACCAAACTTCTACTGCATTACCTGATTTATTTATGGTTAAAGTATTCATTCCATTTAGTGTTAAATAATTCCAGGTTTTCCTGTACTAATTTACGAATATCATTTATTTCAGCAGCTTTAAACCGTTTGGATCGGATTAGTTCGACCGGAAACAGGTTAAATTTTGCAGTTCCTTCACCTTTTTCAACATGAATATGTCGTGGTGGGTGATCATTGACATAGAAGAAGAACCTATATCCTCTTAAATTAAGTATTGTTGGCATTAACTGAGATAATTTCGCTCGTGAAGATCAATATACGAAATCTAAAAATCCAAAAACCCTTCCGGCAACTCCGTTTGTATTTTCTTTTTCGATTTGTTTACGCTCTTGATAAAAGGGCCATTGACAGGAATAAGCACTTCTTTTCCTGATCGATCGATGGAAAGCAGTCTGTTGGCACCGGATTCAAGAATCTCTTTTACTTCACCTAAGAAACCTTCGTGAAGATCCTCCACTTCAAATCCCACAACTTCATCATTATAAAAGTCTCCTCTTTTCAACTTGGGGCGAATCGTTTTCGGTAAATAAATGCTACACCCTTTCAAAGCCTCTGCCTGCTCAAAGGTGTTGATATCTTCAAATTTGATAAACCCTTTTTCTCCACGGTCGGAATAGCTTTCAATGAAATAGGGAACAAGACTGTGTTTTATTTCAATAAAAACAGATTCAAGCGAATCGAATTCACCTACCTCGCTGAAGTTGGCGGTTACGCCACCCTTTAGTCCATGCGTCTTGGCGATGTAGCCAATCTTAAAACAGGAATTTATATCCATTCTATTTTCAGAGGAATGAAGTTATTGAGAAGTGTAAGAATAAAAAATGCCAACACGAAACCGCGCTGGCATTAAATATAAATTATAATTAAGACTAAGCTTGAGCTTCTGTGGCCTCTCCTTCCGCAGGGGCAGCCTCAATAACTGGAACAGCAGCAGCAACTTCTGCTTTTTTCCGGATAGCCTCAGCACGCGCTTCTTTAACTTTAGTTTCAGCTTGCTTACGAGCTTTAGCAGCATCTTGCTTGGACTTTGCAAGGGTTTCGTGCTTGCCTTGAGTCTTGGCATCTTTTGCTTTCAACCATTCTCCTAATTTAGAATCGGCTACTTCCTGAGTGATCGCACCCTTCACAACACCAATCTGAAGATGTCTCTTCAGCATAACACCGCGGTAAGAAAGCATCGCCTTTACTGTATCGGATGGTAGAGCACCGTTCATTAACCAATGAAAAGCACGGTCGTCCAATAGATTTATCGTTGCAGGATTAGTTAGGGGATTGTATGTTCCAATTTTCTCGATGAATTTACCATCACGTGGAGCTCTTGCATCAGCGACCACAACATCATACATCGCCAATTTCTTACGGCCTCTGCGGGCCAATCTGATTTTAACTGCCATTTTCTTAGTTTTTTAAATGTTGGATCTCGTCCGTTTTTTAAAGGATCGCAAAGGTAGAATTAATTTGAAGATTAGCCAATCGCCATTTGAAAATTTGAAAATTGAGGTGATTTGAAGATTGATAGCGCTTGTTTTTGATATTATAATAGCAAGATTATGGAATCAATGATGTGTTTTAGGGTATAAAAACAATTAAATTTGCTTAAGCGATTATTAGGTTTTTTAATATAAAAACACTTTTCTAGTTTTGTTTACTCACAAATTAACTATGGACAAGTATTCGTACGTCTCCAATGCCGATGTTGGCTATTTGGATCAACTCTATCAAACCTATAAAAAAGACCCGGCCTCTGTTGATGCCACCTGGCAGAAGTTTTTTGAAGGTTATGAATTTTCAACGCAGCGATTTGGCGAAAATGGCCATGGCGCTGTGGCGGAGGCCATCACAATAAAAGAAACCCAGGTGAGAAACCTGATTTTCGCTTACCGCTCATTTGGTCATTTAAAGTCGAATACCAATCCTGTTCGGGAAAGAAGAGATCACAATGTAAATCTCGATCATAAGAGTGTTGGCCTCACAGATGCAGACTTGGACGTAGAGTTTGATGTGGGCACCGAAATTGGAATGGGGCGCACTACCCTCAAAAAAATTATTGAAAAGCTTAAGCTGGTTTACTTAGGAACGATAGGGTTCGAATATAATTTCATTCGTAATGATGCCGTTCGTCAATGGTTCTTTGAAAAGTGTGAAAAGGAATATTTCACGTACAATCCTTCGCAAGAAGAAAAGAAGCAAATTCTATCCAAGCTAAATGAGGCTGTTGTGTTTGAAAATTTTCTTCATACAAAATTCCTGGGGCAAAAGAGATTTTCATTAGAAGGAGGAGAGAATACAATTCCTGCACTTCAGACAATTATTAATAAATCAGCTGAGTTAGGGACTAAGGAAGTTGTGATTGGCATGGCGCACCGTGGAAGGTTGAACGTGCTTTCCAATATTCTTGGCAAAACGTACGAACAGATATTCACTGAATTTGAGGGCAACGTCAATCCGGACTTAACAATGGGAGATGGTGATGTTAAGTATCACCTTGGCTATGCCAGTCAAAATACAACTCCATCAGGAAATAAAATTTATGTAAAACTCACACCAAACCCTTCGCATCTTGAAGCTGTGAATCCATTAGTAGTAGGGTACACTCGTGGTCAGATTGATGATGAATATAAGGGTGACTTAACTAAAGCACTGGCCATTCTTATACATGGAGATGCAGCCGTTGCCGGACAAGGAATAGTGTACGAAGTAGCTCAAATGTCAGGTCTTGAGGGTTATACAACAGGCGGAACCATTCATTTTGTCATTAACAATCAGATAGGTTTTACGACAGACTTTGATGATGCCCGGACATCCATCTATTGTACGGATGTAGCAAAAATTATTGATTCACCAATTCTGCATGTTAATGGTGATGATGCCGAAGCAGTTACCTTCTGCTCAAAGCTAGCAGTAGAATTTAGGATAAAATTCGGTCAGGATATTTTCATTGATATGCTTTGTTACCGAAGACATGGGCACAACGAAAGTGATGAACCTAAGTTTACTCAACCGAAGCTTTATAATCTTATTGCCAAGCACCCGAACCCTCGGGAAATTTACGTGAAGAGATTAATAGAACGAGCAGATGTGGATGCTGCTCTTGCAGATGAGATGGATAAGAATTTCCGTGCTCAACTTCAGGATAGGTTAAATGAGGTAAAGCAGAAGCCGCTTCCTTATAAAGTACAAAAGATAGAAGAAGAATGGCAGAAGTTGCGCAGAGCCAAACCAGAAGATTTTGATGTCTCACCAGAGACAGGTATAAAGCAAACCACGTTTGATAAGGTGGGCCAGGCATTGACAACGATACCTGAAGGCTTTAAACCTTTAAAGCAGATTGAAAAACTTTTGAAAGACAGGAAGACCGCCTTCTTTGATGCTAAAGTTTTAAGTTGGGCTGAAGCTGAGTTGCTTGCTTACGGCTCATTGTTATCAGAAGGTGTGCCTGTGCGCATGTCGGGGCAAGATGTTAAGCGCGGCACGTTTTCACATCGTCATGCGTATTTCTTTGATACTAATACAAACGCACCTTATTGCGGGCTAGATAACATCGAGAAAGGACAGCAAAAATTTCATATCTATAACTCACTGCTTTCTGAATTTGGTGTGCTTGGGTTTGAATATGGCTATGCCATGTCATCACCACATGCGTTAGTATTATGGGAAGCACAGTTTGGGGATTTTGTAAATGGAGCACAGGTTATAATTGATCAATTCCTATCAAGTGCTGAATCAAAGTGGCAACGGATGAACGGACTTGTGATGTTGCTTCCACATGGCTATGAAGGTCAAGGCCCAGAGCACTCAAGCTGCAGGCCAGAGCGTTTCCTCCAACTTTCTGCTGAGTACAATATGATTGTGGCTAACCCCACAACACCTGCTAATATTTTCCATTTATTGAGACGACAAGTAACATGGGAGTTCCGCAAACCTTGTATTGTCTTTTCGCCTAAATCTTTATTGCGTCATCCGGGTGTTGTTTCTCCTGCTAAGGATTTTATTAAAGGATCCTTCCAGGAAATAATTGATGATGTAACGGTCACGGCAAAAGATGTGAAAAAAGTAGTGCTTTGCTCTGGTAAAATATTCTATGATTTACTGGAAGGACAGCAGAAAAAGAAAGCGAAGGATGTTGCGATCGTTCGATTAGAACAACTTCATCCATTTCCGGAAAAACAAGTGAGTGCAATACTTAAGAAATACAAAAGCGCGAAATTTGCATGGGTGCAGGAAGAACCATCTAATATGGGATGCTTGTCCTACATTGTGAGAATGATGCCAGAACAAAAACTGGAATTCATCTCGCGCAAACCAAGCGCTTCACCGGCCACAGGTTATAATAAAGTTCATAAGGCAGAGCAGGAGAAAATTGTAGCGCAAGCTTTAGACGTTTAAAATTATGACAGAGGCCAAAAATCTATGAATACCTTGGCATAGTGATTTTCTTTTATT
>JAYVBN010000375.1:0-2204 GCA_043750455.1 Bacteroidia bacterium
GAGTTAAACTGAAAGAAGGCGTTAAGAAGTATGGAATCAAAACCCACAAGGAGTTAGGGCCAGATGACTTCTATGTAAAGAATTATACAAATGAAGATGAGTCTCATGCAGATTATAAAAATACAGATGTCATTATCTCCATCATCCTTAAAGAGGAGAACAAAGCCTTTAAAGTAGAAAAGTACGAACACACCTATCCGCATTGTTGGCGCACCGATAAACCTGTGTTGTATTATCCGTTAGATAGTTGGTTTATTAAAACCACCGCGCTAAAAGATCGCATGGTTGAATTAAACAAAACGATTAACTGGAAACCGGAATCTACAGGAACAGGCCGCTTTGGAAATTGGTTGGAAAATCTGGTGGACTGGAATTTATCGCGTTCAAGATATTGGGGAACTCCTCTTCCGATCTGGAGGACCAAAGATGGCAAGGAAGAAATCTGCATTGGATCAATTCAAGAACTGAGAGATGAAATAGCAAAAGCGGAAAAGGCTGGAATCAAAAATCAAGAATCAAAAATCAAGAATCTCGAGGACTTGCATCGTCCGTATGTAGATGAAATTACGTTAGTGAGTTCATCAGGCCAGCCCATGTATCGCGAACCCGATCTCATTGATGTATGGTTTGATTCAGGAGCTATGCCCTATGCGCAATGGCATTATCCATTTGAGAACAAAGAAGTTTTTGAAAAAGCATATCCGGCTGATTACATCGCGGAAGGCGTTGATCAAACTCGCGGATGGTTTTTTACTTTACATGCTATTGCTGTTATGCTAAGCGAGAGCAGCGAGGAGATCAAAGCTGTTAATAAAAAAGTTGGAAACAGTGGAGTTGCATTTAAGAATGTAATTTCCAACGGCCTTGTGCTGGACAAGAACGGCAACAAGATGTCGAAGAGCAAAGGCAATGTGGTCAATCCATTTGAAACCATTTCAAAGTTTGGTCCGGATGCTGTACGCTGGTATATGATTGAAAATGCACCGCCATGGGATAACCTTAAGTTTGACATGGAAGGCATTGCAGAAGTGCAGCGCAGATTTTTCGGGACGTTGCAAAACACGTATTCTTTTTTTGCTTTGTATGCCAACATCGATGGCTTTGTCAAAGATGAAATGAACAATGTTCCATACGACAAGTTATCTTCTCTCGACCGATGGATCATCACAAAGGAACAATCGTTGATTGAAGAAGTAACGGCAGCATACAATGATTATGAGCCTACCAAAGCAGCACGCGCCATTCAGGAGTTTGTGAACGATCACGTATCCAACTGGTATGTAAGGTTAAACCGAAAAAGATTCTGGCAGCCTTCCAGCAGAGGTGAATTATCGATAGATAAAAAAGCTGCGTATGAAACCTTATATGAGTGCCTGATGGTGACAGCTCAGTTGATGGCGCCTATTTCGCCTTTTTTCAGTGAGTGGCTGTACAAAAACCTTACAGATAACATCCGTACCAAAGCAAAGCAATTCAACACACCCCTTCAATTTTCTTCTATTCATCACACGTTACTGACTAAGTCAGAAACGAAACGTAAAGATGTGGAATTGGAAAAATCAATGGACTATGCTCAACGCATTTGTTCGTTGGTTCACTCTATCCGCAAGAACAGTAAAATCAAAGTCCGTACCCCGTTGCAAAAAGTTTTACTTCCCGTCCTTGATGAGAAGTTTGCACAACGTGTGAAAAATGTAGAGGCTATTATCAAAGCGGAGGTGAATGTAAAGGAGATTCAATACATAGATGATGCTTCGGGTCTTCTGGTAAAAAAGGTAAAACCAAATTTTGCGAAACTGGGTAAGCAGTATGGACCTAAGATGAAAGAAGTTTCGGCTGTCATCAATACCTTCACTAAAGAAGATATTCAAGCAGTTGAAAAGGGAGTATTATCGAAGGGAGGATTTGATCTTGTGCTGGATGATGTGTTGATCAGTTCAGAAGATATCCCGGGATGGGCAGTGGCTGCCGAAGGCGGAATTACCGTAGCGCTTGACATCACACTCACGGAAGAGTTGAAAAAGGAAGGCATTGCCCGTGATTTTGTGAACCGCATTCAAAACCTGCGCAAAGACAAAGGCTTTGAGGTATTGGATAAGATTGCCATCGAAATTGAAAGCCATCACGAATTGACCACTATGGCTTTGGGGGAATTTAAGGACTATATCTGCATTGAAACACAAGCCCACCATTTGGAGTTTAAA
>JAYVBN010000376.1:0-5912 GCA_043750455.1 Bacteroidia bacterium
AAGTGTTGGGGAAGTATTCCAAAGAACAAATCAAGAAAGCGGCCCAGATCAAGGCCATTTTTTTTGATGTGGACGGTGTGCTCACGGATGGTCGTATCATTTATGACGAAACAGGTAAGGAGATCAAAAACTTCAACGTGAAGGATGGCTATATTATTAGTCACCTAAAGAAAGCCGGGATACTGGTGGGAATTATAACCGGTCGCGATTCAAAAGTGGTAAGCAATCGTGCTGCTGAGTTGAAACTTGATTTTTGTCATCAGGGTATCATGGACAAGTTTTCTGTCTTCGAGAAGCTGATTGCCTTTCACAAACTTAAAAAGAAGCAGGTGGCGTATATTGGGGATGATATTAATGACCTTGGTATATTAAGAACATGTGGTTTATCTGCTTGTCCGGCTGATACATTCGATTATATTAAAAAAGAAGTGGATATAGTTACAGAGTCAAAAGGAGGACAAGGAGTAGTTAGAGAAATAAGTGATTTGGTATTAGCTTCGCAAGGAATTCTGGACAAAATCCTGCAATGATATTTTTTTAACTTTTAGCTTTCAACTATTAACCAACACCATTTTCTGATTACCTGATTACCCATTACTGATTACCTAATTAACGTGGAACTCTTCAAAGACAAAATCCAACTCACAGACAAGATCACCCTCGGTGGCGACAAGATGGTACTCTTTGCCGGCCCTTGTGCAGCTGAGAGTTACGACCTATGCATGGAGACGGGCACAAAAGTAAAGCAGATATGCGCTGAGCTAGGGATCGACTATGTCTTCAAAGCATCCTTCGATAAAGCCAATCGTACATCTTCAAATTCATACCGTGGTCCTTCAGTAGACATGGGTCTTGAGATTCTTTCTATGGTAAGAAAAAATTTAGATGTCCCTGTGGTAACGGATGTACACGAGTCCTATCAATGTGCCGAAGTTGCTGCAGTAGTCGATGTTCTTCAGATACCTGCCTTCCTTTGTCGTCAAACGGATTTACTAGTAGCGGCAGCAAAAACGGGAAAGCCTGTGAAGGTAAAGAAAGGACAATTCATGGCGCCTGAAGACATGAAGTATGCGGTGGATAAGGTGAGGGGAGAAGGAAACAAAAATGTGTTCCTGACTGAGCGCGGCTCAAGCTTTGGCTATCACAATTTGGTCGTAGACATGCGGTCACTTCCGATCATGCGCCAGTATGCTCCCGTTGTGTTTGACGTAACACATAGTATTCAACGACCAGGTGGTTTGGGTGGAACTTCTGGTGGTGACAGACAGTTTGCACCATACTTAGCGAAAGCAGCTGCAGCTGCAGGTGTAGACGGTTTTTTTATCGAGACACATCCCCACCCAGAAAAGGCGTTGAGCGATGGACCGAATATGGTACCCCTTCATGAATTGAAAAAGTTTGTCGAGAATCTGTTTGGTTTTTGGAAATTGTCAAAGTATCAGCAGGGTTAACTTACCAAATCACCAGATTCAATACTTTTTTGGTGATTATATTCACTGAATAATGGTAAATTTTGGTGAATAGTCTTCTAAATGAAAAAGGCCGGTACCAGCCAGCCAAACCTCTTACCAAAGGCGACAAAGCAAGTAGCGGTGTCCTGCCTGGTTTAGAAATTGACCTCGATGAACTTTTTATCGATGTAGTGGAAGAACCAAAAGAACTTTATCCGCTGGAGGTGAAAAGGATTTGATCCAGGAACCAATCTTCTAATTTTCTAATCTTCCAATTTTTTAATTTCCTGAAACTTGAAACCTGAGACTAGGAACTTGAAGCCCGAATACCCAAGCACCAAGTCCCAACCCGCGGGTAAAAGCATTTCAATCTTCCAATTTTCTAATCTTCAAATCTTTTAAACATGAACCCCCCAACCCCAACCCCAATTCCTAACCCTAAGATCCCCCACCCAATCTCAAATCTCACTACTTGATACCTGAAACCTGAAACAACAAAACTTCGCGCCTTTCGGTCAACCGACCTAAACTTTCCACGAAACCTGAGACATATTTTTCATTACCTTTGACAAAATTTGAACGGCAATGTTAACAATGAATACCATATTAAAAGAGTTGAAAGACGTTCCAATTGATAGACTTGAGGAACTTTACCAATTTGTTCACTCGTTGACACCAACCACCAAACAAAAAGAGAGTTTGAAAAAAAAAATTATTTCATTTGGTGGAGCTTTTAGTGACATGAGCAGCAAGGACTACTCTGACTTTCTTAACCAAACAAAAAAAGTAAGGACAAAATTTTTGGATCGCAACATTGATCTATGAGACCATCTTTATTGGACACCGATATTCTTTCGGAGTTTTTACGGGGCAACCCGAAAGTTATCACGAAAGTTGACGAACACTTGAAAGAATATGGTTTTATAAGCTTAAGCATTATCACATATTACGAGATACTTAACGGACTTTTATACAAAGACGCAAAAAAGCAGATGATAAGGTTTGAAGAGTTTGTGGAATTAAACAAAGTAATTCCATTGACATTACGTATGGCGAAAACAGCGGCAGCAATTCAAGCCGACTTAAGAAAAAAAGAACTGAAATAGGACACACCGATACTTTTGATTGCTGGTATAGCAATGACAAGTGAACTTCAATTGGTGACTAATAACACTGACCATTTTAAAAGAATCAAAGGACTTGAAATTGCAAACTGGACGAAATAGTAAGAGAGTTTTTTACCTTTTACAGACCCTTTTGTAAATAGCTTATTCAATGACCCGCAACCGAGACTGAGTTACTTACCAAATATCCGGGCAAGTATGTCGTCTCGGCTCGCTTGGTTGGGGAAATTCTCATGTAGTCCGTTTAAATACTTTTTTCCTGTCAATTAAATTGTTCTCGTC
Source organism: Bacteroidia bacterium (assembly GCA_043750455.1). GTDB lineage: Bacteria > Bacteroidota > Bacteroidia > Cytophagales > Cyclobacteriaceae > ELB16-189. Next base: position 2,858 of record JAYVBN010000376.1, read on the forward strand.
TTCGGATTCGTCATAGGCTAGTAAAACCTCTTGTTTTTGATCTTCCGTCAAAGAGTCCCAGAGTCGCCCAGGTTTATTCGTCTCCCTTATTTTTAAAAAGTCGTAAATGGTTTTTAATAGTTGTTCGTTTTGTATTCCGTCAACTATTTTGTGAATGTTTGATCTTAACTCACGGGTCTCCATATTCCTATAATTTAATGTCCCAATTTACAATTTTTGGTCTGAAATTCCCCGTCCCCAGCCTATGAGCCACAACACGTGTGTTTATAATTTTAAATGGACACCTTCGCGCCTTCGCAGTAAAAGCATTTTCAATCTTCAAATTTTCAAATCTTCTAACCCCCAAGTCCCAATGCCCAAGCCCCAATACCTAACCCCCAATCCCCAAGTCCCACTCTGCGCCTTCATGGTTAAGCCACCCAATCTCAAATCTCACTACTCAAATCTCACTACTTGATACCTGAAACCATCGCGCCCTAGCGCCTTCCCAGTAAACAGAAAAGATGATTAAGCATTGATAAAAATGACTATTTTTGGTAGACACTAAACAACATGAAAGCAGCAGACTTAAAATTTAATCTGATTGACAGCTACTTAGGGCTCTTGAAAAATTTGAGCCCAGATAGTAAGATCGAGTTAATTTCAAGGCTTTCGGACTCTTTAAAGGATCCCAAAAAGCCGACCGACAACTCATTGGGTAACTTATTCGGAGCCTTTATTTCTAAGGAATCGGCTGACGAAATTATAACTGACCTAAAAGGCAGTAGAAATTTTAACCGAAAGACGGAAGGACTTCGAAAAGATATCTCCTCGACACAAACATGTGTGTTTATTTTTTAAAGGGACTCTATAACCTTGATGAAAAAATTGAAAAGGCGGAAACCGAGAATTGTTTTGTTTCAGAGATTACAATAGCTGAGCTCAAATTTGGAGTAGAGAATAGCGAAGAGAAAGAGAAGAACAAAAAGACTACTGACGAATTTGTAAGTAAGTTTACAATCCTGCCTATTTTTAATTCCCTTGACATTTATGCGAAAGAAAAGGCCAGACTCTGTAAAAAGGGAAAATCCCTGGACGACTTTGACCTCTTAATTGGTGCGACAGCGATTTCAAACAATTTGACCTTGGTGACAAGAAATATTTCAGACTTTGAAAGATTGGAAGGTATTGAAATTGAAAATTGGGCAGTAGACTAATATTCCAGACTGGCAACGCGAAACTTGAAACTAAATCTTCCAATCTTTTAATTTGCTAAACTTGAAACCACAATGCCTAACCCCGAAGAACCCACCCATCTCAAATCTCACTACTTAATACTTGACATTCTAAATTCTATCTTCAAATTTTCTAATCTTCCAATCTTTTACCCCCCAATGCCTAACCCCGAAGAACCCACCCATCTCAAATCTCACTACTCATTACTTAATACTTGACTCCTTAAACCCCTAACCACAAACCCCGCGCCTCTGCGGTAAAAGCATTTCAATCTTCCAATCTTCAAATCTTCAAATCGTTTAACCCCTAATATCCAAGTCCTAATGCCAAATGCCTAATTTTCAAATTTTCAAATCTTCCAATTTTCTAATCTTCTAAACCTGAGACCGAAACCTTCGCGCCCCCGGCCTTCGCGGTAAATGTCTTCCAATTTCCCAATCTTCAAATTTTCCAGTAACTTACCATGAAAAATAGGAATGTAAATCCTAAATTTCATGGTGTACAAACGAGAAATTCAATCAAAACTTGAAAAATACCTGCTTTTCTTCCCGATTACGGGCCTAATTGGTCCCAGGCAAGTTGGCAAGACTACCTTGGTGAAATCCTTGTCGCGCTCTTTTGACCAACCTCTTTATTTGGATCTTGAATCCTCTCGCGATCGGGCTAAGTTATCAGACCCCCGGCTCTTTTTAAAAGAGTATACCAACCGACTCGTTATATTGGATGAGATCCAATTTGTGCCTCATCTTTTCAGCGAGCTTCGTGGTATAATTGATGAAGACCGAAGGCCAGGGAGATTTTTAATCTTAGGATCGGCCTCTCCACAATTAATGCAGCAGAGTGCCGAATCTTTGGCAGGCCGCATTGGATACCTTGAGCTAACTCCCTTTAGGCTAACTGAAATAAATAGTCAGGAACAACAGAAACTATGGCTCCGGGGTGGATTTCCCGATTCGTTTATGGCACCCAATGAAGAATTAAGTTTTGATTGGAGGAAAAACTTTATCCGTACGTATATAGAACGAGATCTTCCAGGCATGGGTCTTCAGGTGGAAGCTATAGTATTGGAAAGATTTTGGCGAATGTTGGCAAGCTTTCATGGCAACGTATGGAATTCGGAGAATTTCTCGCGCTCGTTGGGGCTTACTGGAAAAACAGTAAACCGCTACCTTGATTTTATGCAGCAGGCTTTTATAGTAAACCGCCTATTGCCGTATTCAACTAATGTCAAAAAGCGTCTGGTAAAATCTCCTAAAATTTATATTCGCGACTCAGGACTTTTGCATGCCCTGCAAGATATAGTTTCTGTTGAGGCACTGACTGGAAATATACTGTTGGGTGGTTCCTGGGAAGGCCATGTGATAGAGCAGGTTCAGCGAAAATGCGGTGATCAATTCCAATATTTCTTTTACCGCACACACCAGGGTACCGAATGTGATCTGGTGTTAGTAAGGTCGGGGAAAGTTGAGGCGGCCATAGAAATTAAATATTCTTCGGCTCCTTCGTTAAATAAAGGGCTTCGTTTGGCAATGGAAGATTTGCAGGCAAAGAAGGGATGGATAATCATCCCCGAAGGAGATCGCTTTCCATTGTCAGCGAACGTGACAGTCGTTTCGCTACGTGATTTCCTAACAACGGAAATCCAATCCATAATTCATAATAAACCTTAGCGCTCCCTCGGTTAAGCCCATCTCAAATCTCACTACTTAATACTCACTACTTGATACTTACAACTTGAAATCCGAGACAACAAACCCCGTGCTAAAGCATTTTAATCTCCCAATCTTCAAATCTTTTAATTTTCCAATCTTCCAAACCTGAAACCCGAAACTTGTAACCC